>NZ_JAGYGF010000014.1:0-121440 GCF_019947305.1 Pseudomonas sp. BF-RE-21
TGGCCGGGGGCGGCTAACCCGGCATCCATGCCGGGTTGCCCACTGCGCAGAACCTCCACTCGGCCTCTCGAGGGGGCGACTACCGCCACAGCCGCCGAGGCGGCCTGAAAGCCGACCTGGCTCTCAGCTGTCCGCATTCTTCTTCTCTGCTGCGCTCACTCATTCCGAACATGAACACCGCTCCCCTGTAGGAGCCGGCTTGCTGGCGATGGCGTCCTTTCAGGCGATAGATGCGTCGACTGATCCACCGCTATCGCCAGCAAGCCGGCTCCTACAGGGGATCGTATTTCTCCAGACACATATGCATTTCCCCTGTAGGAGCCAGCTTGCTGGCGATCGCGTCCTTTCAGGCAATAAATACGTCGACTGACCCACCGCCATCGCCGGCAAGCCGGCTCCTACAGGGGGCACGTACGCTTTTGATTTTCACCACTCATCAGGCCGAGCGTTAGCTCGCCTTCAGCTTTTGATCTGAGCGCCCCCTCGAGAGGCCGAGTGGAGGTTCTGCGCAGTGGGCAACCCGGCATGGATGCCGGGTTAGCCGCCCCCGGCCATGGATGGCCGATGGCGGCGTGCCCACGGAGCAGGACCGGAGCGAGGGCATGCCGAGCATTAGCGAGGCACCGAACGAAAGGGGCAAGAGCGCTTTGGTTACTTTGGGGCTTTTCCAAAGTGACTCGCCGTAAGGGCGAAACCAATAGAAGCCGTTACCGCAGCAACGGATATGCCCCCAACCCCAATCCCCAATCAATCGATCCCAACAAACCCCCCAGTCTGATGCTGCCACAACCGCGCATACAACCCGCCATGCGCCAGCAACTCAGCATGGGTCCCCGTCTCGGCAATCTTGCCTTTCTCAAGCACCACCAGCCGGTCCATCCGGGCGATGGTCGAGAGCCGGTGAGCAATGGCAATCACGGTTTTACCCTGCATCAGGGTTTCCAGGCTTTCCTGAATCGCCGCTTCGACTTCCGAATCCAGCGCCGAAGTCGCTTCGTCCATGATCAGAATCGGCGCGTCCTTGAGCAGCACGCGAGCGATGGCGATCCGCTGACGCTGACCACCGGAGAGTTTCACCCCACGCTCACCGACATGCGCATCGAAACCGGTGCGCCCCTCGGCGTCCGAGAGCAACGGGATAAACTCGTCGGCCCGGGCCTTGTGCACCGCTTCCCAGAGCTCGGCATCGGTGGCGTCCGGTTTGCCATAGAGCAAATTGTCGCGGATCGAACGGTGCAGCAGCGACGTGTCCTGGGTGATCATGCCGATGCGCTCGCGCAGGCTTTCCTGGCCGACCTCGGCGATGTTCTGGCCGTCGATCAGGATCCGCCCGCCCTGCACGTCATAGAGGCGCAGCAGCAGGTTGACCAGGGTCGATTTACCGGCGCCGGAAGGGCCGATCAAGCCGATTTTTTCACCGGGTTTGATCGTCAGGTTGAGGTCGCCAATGATCCCGCTCTTCTTGCCGTAGTGAAAATCCACGTGCTCGAAGCGCACTTCGCCCCGGGCGACGGTCAGCGGTTTGGCCTCTGCGTGATCAGTGACGCTGACCGGTTGCGAAATGGTCTGCAAACCGTCCTGAACCATGCCGATGTTTTCGAAAATGCCGGTCACCACCCACATGATCCAGCCGGACATGTTGACGATCCGGATCACCAGGCCGGTGGCCAGCGCAATGGCGCCCACCGTGATCAGCGACTGCGACCACAGCCACAGCGCCAGGCCCGTGGTGCTGACGATCAGCAAGCCGTTCATGCTGGTGATGACTACGTCCATGCTGGTGACCACGCGGCCAGCCAGTTGGGCTTTGACCGTCTGTTCTTCGATGGCTTCCTTGGCGTATTGCTGCTCGAAGTTGGTGTGGGCGAACAGCTTCAGCGTGGTGATGTTGGTGTAGCCGTCGACGATCCGGCCCATGAGCTTGGAACGCGCATCCGAAGACACCACGGAGCGCTCTTTCACCCGTGGCACGAAGTAGTAGAGGGCGCCGATGTAGGCAGCGATCCAGGTCAACAACGGGATCATCAGGCGCCAGTCGGCCTCGGCGAACAGCACCAGCGAACTGATCGCGTAGATCAGCACATGCCACAGCGCGTCCACCGCTTGCACGGCGGAATCGCGCAGCGAGTTGCCGGTCTGCATGATGCGTTGGGCGATGCGCCCGGCGAAGTCGTTCTGGAAGAAATTCAGGCTCTGTTTGAGCACGTAGCTGTGGTTCTGCCAGCGGATCATGCTGGTCATGCTCGGGCTCAGGGTCTGGTGCACCAGCAAGTCATGCAGACCCACGAACACCGGGCGCAGGATCAGCGCCACGACGGCCATCCAGGCCAGTTCGATGCCGTGTTCCTTGAAGAAATTGACGTTCGGCGTGCCTTGGGCCAGGTCGATGATGCGGCTCAGGTAGCTGAACAGCGCCACTTCGATCAATGCACCGAACAGGCCGACGGTCAGCAGGGCGGCGAAACTCGGCCAGACCTGCTTCAGGTAATAGGTATAGAAGGGGAAAACACGGTCGGGCGGAGCCGCCGTCGGGGCGTCACGGAACACGTCAATCAATTGTTCAAAACGGCGATAAAGCATCGGTTCTCCGCCCGCGTGCGGGCTCTCCTTTAAACACTATGAGCGGCGCCGAATACCGGCGGCCGCTCAACATCCCTGTGCCTGTGGATCTTAGTCGATACGTTTGGCCGACTTGATCAGCACCGGGTCGATAGGCACGTTCTGCATGCCTTGTTTGGTGGTGGTCTGGGAGTTGACGATGATGTCCACCACGTCCATGCCCTTGACCACTTTGGCGAACACCGCGTAACCGGCGTCGCGACCCGGGTCGAGGAACGCATTGTCGGCGACGTTGATGAAGAACTGGCTGGTGGCCGAGTCCGGGTTCGACGTACGCGCCATCGACAAGGTGCCGCGCACGTTATGCAGGCCGTTGCTGGCTTCGTTCTTGATCGGTGCCTTGGTGTCTTTTTGCGCCATCTGCGCAGTGAAACCGCCGCCCTGGGCCATGAAGCCCGGGATCACACGGTGGAAAATCGTGTTGTTGTAGAAGCCGCTGTCGACGTACTCAAGGAAGTTCTTGGTACTGATCGGCGCCTTGACCGGGTCCAGTTCGATTTCGATCTGGCCGTTGGTGGTTTCCAGCAGAACGTGTGGGGCCTTGGCGGGCGTAGCGGCCATCAGGTTGGCGGCAAACAGAACGGTGCCAGCGACGAGGGCGATTTTTTTCAGCATGGGTCAGTGATCCTGAGTGTGGTGGTGTCGACTGCGGTGAGAAACTCGAGCAGGGTTTGGTTGAAGCGTTCGGGTTGATCCAGCGGGGTGGCGTGACGCGAATCGGCGATCACCACCAGCCGCGCATCGGGCAGCAGTTTTACATAGTTCTCTTTCAACGCTACCGGCGTGTAGTCCCGGTCGGCGCTGACAATGAGGGTTGGACAGGACACTCTGGAAAGTCGTTCCTGAACCCCCCAACCAACAATCGCGTCGAAGCTGGCGAGATAAGCATGTTTGTCGTTTTTTGCCCAGCGTTCGGCCATCTTTTGACGCAATTCGGCCTGTTCCGGCTTGGGGAACAGTTTGCCACCAAGGGCCTTGCCGATGGTGCCCAGGCTAAGCGCACGCATCAGGCTCCAGCGCTTGAACCATTGCCAGTAATCGTCGCGGCTGCGCAATTTGACCTCGGGCGCGCTGTTGACGATGCACAGGCTCTTGAGCAATTGCGGCTGATCCACCGCCAGTTGGAAGCCGATCATGCCGCCCATCGACAGTCCCACGTAATGTGTCGGGCTGAGGTTCAGATGTTCGATCAGGGCGATCAGGTCGGCGCTGAACCCGGCGATGCTGTAGCGCTCGCGGGGT
Organism: Pseudomonas sp. BF-RE-21; assembly: GCF_019947305.1. Classification (NCBI taxonomy): domain Bacteria; kingdom Pseudomonadati; phylum Pseudomonadota; class Gammaproteobacteria; order Pseudomonadales; family Pseudomonadaceae; genus Pseudomonas; species Pseudomonas sp. BF-RE-21. The sequence goes on from NZ_JAGYGF010000014.1 coordinate 3,862, forward strand.
TTGTCGGAGCGACCGTGGCCGCGCACATCCGGGACGATCACCCGGTAGCGGGTCGCCAATGCCGGGATCTGTTTTTCCCAGTCCAGGGTGCTGGAACCGAGCCCGTGAACCAGCAGCAACGGCGTGCCGTGGCCATATTCCTCATAGTGCAGGTTGCAACCTTCGTGTTCGAAATAGGCCATGCGATCACTCCGTGTCAGGCTTGTTCTGGGGCAGCGAAGGGCGCATCCAGCGGCGCGGTGTCGAAGGTGCGCAGCAGTTCGATGAGGATTTGCGTGGCCGGGCCCAAGGGTTTTTCCTTGTTTGAATACAGGTAGAAACTCGGGTTCCGGCTACCGCCCTGATCCAACGGTAGCAGCTTGAGCGTACCTTCCTTCAGTTCGCGTTCGATCATGTGCCGCGGCAACCAGGCAAATCCCAGGCCGCTGCTGACAAATGTCGCGGCGGTGGCCAGGCTGCCGACGGTCCAGCGCTGTTCGGCGCCGAGCCAGCCGACGTCGCGTGGCTGTTGACGGCCGGAGTCGCGGATCACCACCTGCATCTGGCTTTCCAGGTCCTGGAAATTCAGCTCACGGTTCAATCGATGCAGGGCGTGCTCGGGGTGGGCGACAGCGACGAATTCGACGTCGCTCAACTCCGCGCCCAGATAGCCGGGAATACTGAACCCGGTGATCGCCAGGTCGGCCACGCCTTCGAGCAGGACTTCCTCCACGCCCGACAATACTTCTTCGCGCAGGCGCACGCGGCAGCCACGGCTTTGCGGCATGAACGCGGTCAAGGCGCGGACGAGGCGGGCGCTGGGGTAGGCGGCGTCGACCACCAAACGCACTTCCGCTTCCCAGCCTTGTTCCATGTGATGCGCCAGGTCTTCCAGTTGGCTGGCCTGTTTCACCAGTTGCCGCGAGCGACGCAGCAAGACGCCGCCGGCCTCGGTCAGCACGGCCTTGCGGCCGTCGATGCGCAGCAATGGCACGCCGAGTTGATCCTGCATGCGCGCCACGGTGTAGCTGACCGACGATTGCGAGCGATGCAGCGCTTCGGCGGCCTGGGCGAAACCGCCGTGGTCGACCACGGCCTGTAACGTTCGCCATTGATCAAGGGTCACGCGGGGCGCTTTCATCTTGAGCTCCTCTTGTCCTAAGCTGGCGGTCCTTATTGGAGACTGCCGAATGAAAAAATTCTGTTGTGTGGTGCTGGCGATGTTGCCGTTGACTGCGTTTGCCTACCCGATCGACGTACAAAAACAGCTGAACGGCATGGACATCGACTACAACGCGTATGACACGGATACCGACATCGCCTCCATTCAGGTCAACAACTTCGGCAGCACCGATGCAGTCTGTAAGGTGGTTTTCAATAACGGTCCGGAAGCGCCGCGCACCCGCAATATCGAAGTGGCTGCCGGCAAGCACAAAAATGCCACTGCCAAGTTCAACCGGACCATCATCAAGATGCGCATCAACCTGACCTGCACCCCGAAATAACATGAGACCCTGTAGGAGCGAGGCTTGCCCGCGAAGGCGATGTATCAGTCGACATCAATGTTGAATGACACGGCCCCTTCGCGGGCAAGTCGGATCGCCGCACCGCTCGCTCCTACAGGTCATGCTCAGCTTATAAACGAATTTATTGATGGGTTATAGCAGTTATTTGCGCTTTTTCATCGATATGACTCTGTTTAACCTTCACTCCATCGACTTACAGCATTCTCAGATGGAGGCTACATCCCATGTCCCGCGTTCTGATCATCGAAAGCAGCGCCCGTCAGCAAGACTCGGTTTCGCGTCAACTGACCCAGACCTTCATCAACCAGTGGAAAACCGCTCACCCGAACGACCAGATCACCGTCCGTGACCTGGCTGTCAATCCGGTGCCGCATCTGGACATCAACCTGCTGGGCGGCTGGATGAAACCCGCCGAACAGCGCAACGACAGCGAACAGGCTTCCCTGGAGCGCTCCAATCAGTTGACCGATGAATTGCTGGCCGCCGACGTATTGGTCATGGCCGCACCGATGTACAACTTCGCGATCCCCAGCACGCTGAAAGCCTGGCTCGACCACGTGCTGCGAGCCGGTGTGACCTTCAAATACACCGACACCGGCCCGCAAGGCCTGCTCAGCGGCAAACGCGCTTACGTGCTGACCGCTCGCGGCGGGATCTACGCCGGTAGCACTGCGGATCATCAGGAACCGTACCTGCGTCAGGTGATGGGTTTCATCGGAATCCACGATGTGACCTTCATCCACGCCGAAGGCATGAACCTGGGCGGTGACTTCCAGGAGAAGGGCCTGAACCAGGCCAACGCCAAGCTTTCCCAAGTGGCCTGAGGCTTTAATCGCCAGATAATCGCTGGATGGTCTAGTGACCTGGCGCAACCCTTCAAGCCTGTACGCGCATCGACCTCCCTTTGCACTTGTTGCTCCTGAGTGCTGTAGCCCGATTGAACGCTTTAGCGAGATCGGGCTTTTTTTTGCCTGCGATTTGATGGGTACGCGTACCACTGTAGGAGCCGGCTTGCCGGCGATGGCGGTGTCATATGCAACATTGATGTCTGCTGATACACCGCTATCGCCGGCAAGCCGGCTCCTACAGGGGCCTGCGTGTCTCGCGATCGCCGGCAAAACCCGCTATCGTCGCCGCCATTCAAAACGAGGCGAGCATGGGCTATCTACTTTTTGTCACGCTGATCCAGGCGTTTTCCTTCAGTCTGATCGGCGAATACCTGGCCGGACATGTCGACAGTTACTTCGCGGTGCTGGTGCGCGTGCTGCTGGCGGGGCTGGTGTTTATTCCGTTGACGCGCTGGCGCTCGGTGGAGCCTGCGTTCATGCGCGGCATGCTGCTGATCGGTGCGTTGCAGTTCGGCGTGACTTACGTCTGCCTGTACCTGAGCTTCCGGGTGCTGACGGTGCCGGAAGTGTTGCTGTTCACCATCCTCACACCGCTGCATGTGACGCTGATCGAAGACGCGCTGAACCGACGCTTCAATCCTTGGGCCCTGGTCGCGGCGCTGGTGGCGGTGCTCGGCGCGGCGGTGATTCGCTACGACCGGATCAACCCGGATTTCTTCATGGGGTTCCTGCTGCTGCAACTGGCCAACTTCACCTACGCCGCCGGGCAGGTGCTTTATAAGCACCTGGTGGCGCGTCATCCAAGCGATCTGCCGCATTACCGGCGCTTCGGTTATTTCTATCTCGGCGCTCTGGCGGTGGCGTTGCCGGCGTTTCTGTTGTTTGGCAAACAGAACTTCCTGCCCGAAGCACCGCTGCAATGGGGCGTGCTGGTGTTCCTCGGCCTGGTCTCGACCGCGCTGGGGTTGTACTGGTGGAACAAGGGCGCGTGCCTGGTGAATGGCGGGACGCTGGCGGTGATGAACAATCTGCATGTGCCGGTGGGGTTGCTGATCAATCTGCTGATCTGGAATCAGCATGAAGAGCTGGGGCGGTTGTTCTTTGGCGGATCGGTGATTTTGATGGCGGTGTGGATCAGCCGGTTGGGCATACGAAAGTCCTTGGCAATCACCTGACTCCTGTAGGAGCCGGCTTGCCGGCGATAGCGGTGTATCAGCTGACATCAATGTTGCATATGACACCGCCATCGCCGGCAAGCCGGCTCCTACAAGGGACGTGTTATTTCTCTGCCAGTTGCGCCACCAGAAACTCGATGAACGTCCGGGTCTTCTGCGGTACCCGGCGTGCCGATGGATAGACCGCGTTAATCGTGATCGCAGGCGCCTGCCATTCACACATCACCGGCACCAACCGGCCAGCCGCCAGCGCATCCTCGACGATGAAATTGGGCAACAGCGCGATGCCCATGCCGGCCTCGGCGGCTTGGGCAAGCAAGTCGCCATTGTTGGCGTGCAGCGGGCCCGTGACGTTGACCCGTTGGGTTTCCTTGCCGTTACACAGCTGCAAACTCACGCCACTTTGCAAATACCCATAGTTCAAACATTGATGGGCGCGCAGATCCTGCGGCGTCTGCGGAGTGCCTGCGCGTTCGAGATACGCAGGTGAGGCGACCATGATTCGCGGGGCCGGCGCCAGTTGCCGGGCAATCATCGTCGAGTCCGGCATGCTGGCGATGCGGATGGTCACGTCGAAACCACCGCGCACCGGGTCAACCTGCTGATCGCTGAGCACCAGTTGCAGCTCTATGTTCGGGTGTTGTTCATGAAACAGCGGAATCAGCGGCCCCAGCCGGCGCAACCCGAAGGACATCGGCGCATTGACCCGCAGCACCCCGCGTAACTCGCCGATGCCGTTACGGGCACGCTGTTCGGCCTCGTCCAGCGAGGCCAGTACTTCCCGCGCCGCGTCGAAATACTCCGCGCCTGCCTCGGTCAGGTGCAGGCTGCGCGTGGTGCGTTGCAACAGTTGCACGCCGATGGCTTCTTCCAGCGCCTGAATCTGTTTACTGACTTTTGATCGCGGCACATCCATTGCCCGTGCAGCGGCGGCAAAGCCGTTCTCGCCGACCGTGACGACGAACGCGCGCATGCATTCGATGCGATCCATGATTGTCCCTATTTTAGAATCAATGATTCTCTATTTTAGGTAATTGTCCCTTTCCTTGCTAGCCCCTAAAGTGACATCCAAGCCGACGACAAAGCCTCTGGAAGCCGCGTCGACTAACCCATTACTGATTTGAATTATCGACATCAAAAGGAACGCGCCATGTCTATTCGTGAACTGCTCAACCCAACCAACTCCGCTCTGATCCTGATTGACCACCAGCCGCAAATGGCTTTCGGCGTGCAGTCGATCGACCGTCAGACCCTGAAAAACAACACCGTCGGCCTGGCCAAGGCCGCCAAGATCTTCAACGTGCCGACGATCTACACCTCGGTGGAAACCGAAAGCTTCAGCGGTTTTATCTGGCCGGAGTTGCTGGCTGTTCACCCAGAGCAGAAGCCGATCGAGCGCACCTCGATGAACTCCTGGGAAGACAAGGCGCTGGTTGACGCGGTGAAAGCCACCGGCCGCAAGAAGCTGATCATTGCTGCGCTCTGGACTGAAGTCTGCCTGACCTTCCCGGCGCTGGAAGCCCTGGCTGAAGGCTACGAGGTGTACATCGTGACCGACGCGTCTGGCGGCACCACCAAAGAAGCTCACGACATGTCAGTGCAGCGGATGATTCAGGCAGGCGCGGTGCCGGTCACCTGGCAACAAGTGCTGCTGGAATACCAGCGTGACTGGGCACACAAAGACACTTACGAGGCGGTAATGGAACTGGTGCTGGAACACAGCGGCGCGTATGGCATGGGTGTGGATTACGCCTACACCATGGTGCACAAGGCACCGCAGCGAAAAATCAACTGACACCACTACCCCTGTAGGAGCGAGGCTTGCCCGCGAAGGCGGTGTGTCTGTCGACATTAATGTTGACTGACACACCGCCTTCGCGGGCAAGTCGGACCGCCGCATCGCTCGCTCCTACAGAGGCGGTGTTTACATGATGTGTTTTTCGGGTTCGGGGATGTGGCTTGCGCCTAGCATCGCCGGGAGCAACCCGGCCCGCAGATCCCCGCCACTCGGCTGCTGATAAAGGCTCAAGCCAAACTCCGGCAGCACCGCCAGCAGATAATCGAAAATATCCCCCTGAATCCGTTCGTAATCCGCCCACGCCGTAGTGCGGGTGAAGCAGTAGATTTCCAGCGGAATCCCCTGCGCTGTGGTCTGCATCTGCCGCACCATGCAGGTCATGTTCGGCTGGACCTCCGGATGGCTTTTCAAATACGCCAGCGCGTAGGCGCGGAAGGTCCCGATGTTGGTCATCCGCCGACGGTTGGCCGACATTGCCGCGACGTTGCCCTGAGCCTCGTTCCAGGCCTTGAGTTCAGCCTGTTTGCGGCTGATGTAGTCGGTCAGCAGATGCACCTGGGACAGCTTTTGCTCTTCGTCATCACGGATGAATCGCACGCCGCTGGCGTCGATGAACAGGCTGCGCTTGATCCGTCGTCCACCGGACTGCTGCATGCCGCGCCAGTTCTTGAACGACTCGGACATCAGGCGCCAGGTCGGAATCGAAACGATGGTCTTGTCGAAGTTCTGCACCTTGACCGTGTGCAGCGTGATGTCCACCACATCGCCATCGGCGCCGACTTGCGGCATCTCGATCCAGTCGCCGACCCGCAGCATGTCGTTGCTGGTCAACTGCACGCTGGCGACAAACGACAACAATGTGTCCTTGTAGACCAGCAGAATCACCGCCGACATGGCGCCCAGACCCGACAGCAGCAACAGCGGCGAACGGTCGATCAACGTGGCGACGATGATGATCGCGCCAAATACGTACAACACCATTTTCGCCAGTTGCACGTAGCCTTTGATCGAGCGGGTGCGGGCGTGTTCGGTGCGGGCGTAGATGTCCAGCAACGCATTGAGCAGGGCGCTGATCGCCAGCACCAGGAACAGAATGGTGAAGGCCAGTGCGACGTTGCCGAGGAAAATCAGGCTGGTTTTGCCCAGCTCCGGCACCAGGTGCAGGCCGAACTGGATCACCAGCGACGGCGTCATCTGCGCCAGGCGATGAAACACTTTGTTCTGGCGAAAGTCGTTGACCCAGTGCAAGGCCGGTTGGCGGCCGAGCATTTTGGTCGTGTGCAGGATCAGGTAACGCGCCACTCGTCCGAGGGTCAGCGCCACCACCAGCAACAGAAGCAGCCCGAGGCCGGAATGCAGGAGCGGATGCTGATCGAGAGCACCCCAGATGTCTTGGACGTTGAGCCAGAGCTGTTTGATATCCATGGGTAAAACCGTTTCTTCTATTGTCCGTGTCGGACCGATTAGAGCATTTAAGACGCTTTGCATGACGTTTAAGGACAAAAGAGGCAACAAAAAAGCCACTGTTTACGGTCGATTGCATAAAGAAACTCGGCCTTCGCGCTCGAAACCGTTACCCTATGCAGCTGTTTTTTTGTATTTCTTCGAGGTAGCACCCGTGTTTTCCCAATTCGCCCTGCACGAACGCCTGCTCAAAGCCGTGGCCGAGCTTAAATTTGTCGAGCCAACGCCTGTGCAAGCAGCGGCTATTCCGCTGGCGCTCCAAGGGCGTGACCTGCGGGTGACAGCGCAAACCGGTAGCGGCAAAACCGCTGCTTTCGTTTTGCCGATCCTCAACCGTCTGATCGGCCCGGCGAAAATCCGCGTCAGCATCAAGACCCTGATCCTGCTGCCGACTCGCGAGCTGGCCCAGCAGACCATCAAGGAAGTCGAGCGCTTTGCGCAATTCACCTTCATCAAGTCCGGCCTGATCACCGGCGGTGAAGACTTCAAGGTCCAGGCCGCCATGCTGCGCAAGGTGCCGGACATCCTGATCGGTACGCCGGGCCGGATGATCGAGCAACTGAACGCCGGCAACCTCGACCTGAAAGAAGTCGAAGTGCTGGTGCTCGACGAAGCCGACCGCATGCTCGACATGGGCTTTGCCGAAGACGTGCAGCGTCTGGTGGACGAGTGCACCAATCGCCAGCAGACCATGCTGTTCTCCGCCACCACTGGCGGTTCGGGCCTGCGCGAGATGGTTGCCAAGGTTCTGAACAACCCGGAACACCTGCAGCTGAACAACGTCAGCGACCTGAATGCGACCACTCGTCAGCAGATCATCACCGCTGACCACAACCAGCACAAAGAGCAGATCGTGAACTGGCTGCTGGCCAACGAGACCTATCAGAAGGCCATCGTGTTCACCAACACCCGGGCCATGGCCGACCGTATCTACGGCCGCCTGGTGGCGCAGGAATACAAAGCGTTCGTGCTGCACGGTGACAAGGACCAGAAAGACCGCAAGCTGGCGATCGATCGCCTGAAGCAAGGCGGCGTGAAAATCCTCGTGGCCACCGACGTTGCCGCTCGCGGCCTGGACGTTGACGGCCTGGACCTGGTGATCAACTTCGACATGCCGCGCAGCGGCGACGAATACGTTCACCGCATCGGTCGCACCGGTCGTGCCGGCAACGATGGCCTGGCCATCTCGCTGATCTGCCACGGCGACTGGAACCTGATGTCGAGCATCGAGCGCTACCTCAAGCAGAGCTTCGAGCGCCGCACCATCAAGGAAGTCAAAGGCACCTACGGCGGACCGAAAAAGGTCAAGGCCTCGGGCAAAGCGGTTGGCGTGAAGAAGAAAAAGGTCGACGCCAAGGGCGAGAAGAAGAAAACCGGCGCCAAGGCACCGACCAAGCGCAAAATCGCCAACCGCCCGAAGACCGACGCCCTGTCGCTGGTCAGCAAGGACGGCATGGCCCCGCTCAAGCGCCGCAAGCCGCAAGCCCCGGCTGCTGAATAAAGCGCCGTAGCGATCCCATAAAAAAACCGGACCCAGGTCCGGTTTTTTTTTTCGCCCGCAAATTGCACGCACCCCCTGTAGGAGCCGGCTTGCCGGCGATGCGATCTAACCGATACACCGCGGTGCAGCCATCGCCAGCAAGCTGGCTCCTACAGAACGATTACCGGATGACGGAAATCGACCCCAACGCCAGCGCCGCCAACAACATCACCCCCACCGTGCCGATCGTCCATTTCAACGTCATGCGCTGGTTATCGCCGTAGTCCAGATCCAGCAACCCACACAGCAGATACGTGGACGCCACCAGCGGACTGAGTAAATGCACCGGTTGGCCGATCAACCCGGCGATTGCCATCTCCTTGCCGCTGATGCCGTAGTGGCTGGCGGTTTCGGCGAGGATCGGCAGCACGCCAAAGTAGAACGCATCGTTGGTCAGCACGTAGGTGAACGGCATGCTGATGAACGCGGTGATGATCGACATCGAACTGCCGGCCCATTGCGGGATGACATGGATCAGGCTTTCGGAAATGGCCTTGGTCATGCCGGTGCCGCCCATGATGCCGACGAAAATCCCAGCCGCGAAGATCAGCAAGGTCACCGCCATGACGTTATCGGCGTGGCGCGCGATCACCGCTTTCTGCTCTTTGAGGTTGGGGAAATTCACCACCAGGCCGATACCGAACGCGAGCATGAACAACACCGCAGGTGGCATCACCGCGAGCATCATCATCGCGATCAGGGCGATGGTCAGCGCGGCATTGAACAGAAAGCGCCAGTCGTTCAAGCGAAATTCGGTGAAGTGCTCCAGCCCTTCATTGGCGTCGAGTTGCACCACGCCCAAGCGGCGTCGTTCCAGCCGTCCGAGGTACAGCGCCACAAAAATCACCCACACAAGTCCAATGGCCATCAATGGCAGCATCGCCACGAACAGCTCGGTAATGTCGACTTTCATGGCGCTGGCCGCCCGGGAAAACGGCCCGGCCCACGGCAGAATGTTCATCACGCCAATGGCCAGCAACAGCACCGTGGCCATGACTTGCAGGCGCACGCCGGTGCGGCGATACAACGGTAGCAGCGCCGCGCAGGTGATGATGTAAGTGGTGGCGCCATCGCCGTCGAGGCCGACGCAAATTCCGAGAATCGCCGTGCCCAGCACGATTTTCTGCGGATCGCCTTTCACTGCTTTGAGGATCAGTTTGACCAGCGGGTTGAACAATCCGGCGTCGGTCATCATGCAGAAATACAGGATCGCAAAGGTCAGCATCACCCCGGTCGGGGCCAGCATTTTCAGGCCATCGAACATCATCGGCCCCAGTGTCGTGGTGTAGCCGGCCAGGCAGGCAAAGGCGACCGGGACCAGCAACAGCGCAACCAGCGGCGACAGGCGTTTGCTCATGACCAGGTACATGAAGCACGTGATCATCGAATAGCTGAGTAGGGTCAGCATGATTTCCCTCGTTTTTTATAGGTTTTGTCCGGGTATGACGGCGGGCGAAAGCAACGCTTTGTCATTGATATTGTTCTGCTAGACAGAACATCATTCCTTTTGGTGGAACAACTTTCCGACCAAATTTTTAAGCTGTCAAGTTTTTGTCCATTCGTTGACAAGCCACCGAAACCCGGCAGATACTAAAAATAGAACAATATTCTGTCAGGTAGAACGTTTATCGAAGTGCCCTGAAACAAGGGCTTTCGTGGCGTCTCAGGAGGGCTGGTGATGGGTCATTCGAACGAAATCGATATTCTGGTCAGCGAAGTCGGACCCCGTGACGGGTTGCAAAGCGTCGCGGCGACCATGCCGACCGAACTGAAACTGAAATGGATCGCCGCGTTGGCGAGCGCCGGGCTACGAGAGATCGAAGTGGGTTCCTTCGTGTCGCCGAAGCTGCTGCCGCAGATGGCTGATACCGCTGCAGTGGTGGCTTTTGCGCGGACCTTGCCCAACCTGTTCGTGACCGCGCTGGTGCCCAACCTCAAGGGCGCCGAAGCGGCATTCAAGGCGGGCGTGCAGAAAATCACGATGCCGATTTCGGTGAGCGAACCCCATTCCCTGGCCAACATCCGCAAAACCCACGCCGAGGTTTATCAGGAGGTGCGCAACGTCGTTGCCTTGCGCAACGAGCAGTACCCGCACGTCGAAATCGAGGCCGGTTTGTCGACGGTGTTTGGCTGCACGATCCAGGGCGAAGTACCAGACGATGACACCGTGCGCATGGCCCTGATCATGGCCGAGCTGGGCGTCAACGAAGTGGGGCTGGCCGACACCGTCGGTTACGCCAACCCGACACAAGTACGGCGCTTGTTCACCCGGCTGCGCCAGGAATTGCCGGGCATTGCCGGCAGTGCCCATTTCCACAACACCCGCGGCCAGGGCCTGGCCAATGTGCTCGCGGCGCTGGACGTCGGCGTGACCACCATCGACGCGTCTCAGGGCGGCATCGGCGGGTGCCCTTATGCGCCCGGCGCGTCCGGCAACATCGTCACCGAGGACCTGGTGTACCTGCTCGAATCCATGGGCCTGCGCACTGGCATCGACATCGATCGGCTGGTGCAGGCCCGCGAATGGTTGCGCCAGGGCCTGCCGGGAGAAGCGCTGTACGGCTTCATCCCGGACGCCGGGGTCGGCAAGAATTTTCACTATGCACAGAAGGCGCTATGAACATGAGCCCCAGCCAACAACAAAAGCCTCTGCCGCTGGCCGGCATTCGGGTCATCGAGTTTGTCCACATGGTCATGGGACCGACCTGCGGCCTGGTGCTGGCTGACCTCGGGGCCGAGGTGATCAAGGTCGAACCTGTTCCTGCGGGCGACAACACCCGGCGCTTGATGGGCTCCGGCGCGGGGTACTGGACCACCTACAACCGCAACAAGAAAAGCTTCGCCGTCGACCTGAAATCCGCCGAAGGCATTGCTGCGATCAAAAAGCTGATTGCCACCGCCGATGTGGTCACCGAGAACTTTCGCCCCGGCACCATGGAAAAACTCGGCCTGGGTTACGCCGACGTGAAAGCCATCAAGCCGGACATTATTTACAGCTCCATGAAAGGTTTCCTGCCAGGCCCCTACGAACATCGTACGGCGCTGGACGAAGTGGTGCAGATGATGACGGGGTTGGCCTACATGACCGGCCCGGTCGGCCAGCCTTTGCGCGCCGGGGCGTCGGTCAACGATGTCATGGGCGGGATGTTCAGCGCGATTTCGATTCTGGCGGCGCTGTTGCAGCGTAACCAAGGCGCTCAGGGGCAGTTCGTGCAGACCGGCCTGTTCGAGAATTCGGCGTTCCTGGTGGCCCAGCACATGATGCAAAACGTGGTCACCGGTACACCGGCGGCACCGATGCCGAGTCGGGTTTCGGCGTGGGCGATTTATGACGTGTTCAGTTGCGCCGGTGAAGAGCAGGTCTTCCTCGGCGTGGTCAGCGACAGTCAGTGGAAAAGTTTTTGTGAGGTGTTCGGCTTCGATGCCTTCGGCAGTGATCCGCAGTTGGCCGGCAACAACCAGCGAGTCGCCGCGCGCAAGGTGATCCTGCCGCAAGTCCGCGAATGCCTGGCGGGCATGAGCAAGGAACAGGTGATGGCGCTGTGTGAAAAGGCCGGTCTGCCGTTTTCACCGATCCAGCGACCTCAGGACCTGTTCGACGACAAACACCTGAACGAGTCGGGTGGCATGGCTGAGGTGACGTTGCCTGACGGTCAATCGGTCAAGGTACCGATGCTGCCGTTTGAAATGGACGGCCAGCGCTTTGGTACGCGCTTGAATGTGCCTGAGTTGGGCAGCCATAGCGATGAGTTGCTGGCGGAGTTGGGTTATTCGGGTAGCGATATCAGCGCACTGCATCGCGCTGGCGTGATCAAGTCCGAGGGGTGAAGGGTGGTCGCCCGTTCGCTCAACGGTTAAGGTAGCCGCTGCGCAGCCCGGTGCTGGCGCCGTCCTGAAGTTTTGTCACGAGCGAACATGAGCAAACAAACCCCATCGGAAGACGAACCTTCCACGCCCGCTGCCGAAGGCGGCGTGGCGGCCGTGGATCGCGCCTTTGCGATCCTCGCGGCGTTCGACGTCGGCAGCAACAGCCTGCCACTGGCGGAAATCGCCCGGCGCACCGGCCTGTATAAAAGCACCATCCTGCGTTTGATGAGTTCGCTGGAACGGGCCGGTTTCATCCGCCGCCTCGGCGATGGTCAATACGCCGTCGGCCCCGAACCGCTGCGGTTGGCGCAGGTCTACCAGACCTCGTTCCGCCTGCGGGACGTGATCTACCCGCTGCTGGAATCCTTGTCCGACACGAGCGGCGAAACCTCCTCTTTTTACGTACGGGAAAACGACAGCCGCGTGGTGTTGTTTCGCGTCGAGCCGAAGCGCGCAGTCAGGGTTTCCCTGCATGAAGGTGCCCGATTCCCACTGAATGCCGGGGCGTCGGGCAAAGTCCTGCGAGCCTTCGGCGCGCTATCCGAGCCGACCCTCGGTGCGATTCGCGAGCAATTCTGGGCAAGTTCCTTTGGGGAACGGGATCCGGAGACGGCTTCGGTGTCGGTGCCTGTATTCAATGCCGCGTATGAATTGACCGGTGCGTTGACCTTGTCCGGCCCGGCGGAGCGATTCAGCCAGGAGAAAGTTGCCACGGCGTGCGGCTTGTTGCTCGACGCAGCGGCCAGGGCGACCGTCGCGTTAGGCGGGGACAATCGCGAATTGCTCAAGGCGGCTGAGCGCATCACTTAAGCATTGCACAAACCCTTGTAGGAGCCAGCTTGCCGGCGATCCTTGGCGACTCGGTGTATCTGGTCAACCGAATCGCCAGCAAGCTGGCTCCTACAAGGTCAGCTTTCAGCTTTTTTATCTGCTGTTTCCAACTCCCTCAGACGCTGATCGATCAACTGGCACTTGTCCGGCAGATCCGCGCTGGCCGTGCCCAAATCCATTTTCTGCAATTCATCGTTGATCTCCTTGGCCTTCTTCGGATTCTGCTCGGTGAGCTTGGCCACTTCCTTGGCCAGTTGTTCGCGTTTGGCGGTGGCCTCCTCGGGTGTGCAAGCCCAGGCGGGGAGGGCGCAAGCGAGGGTGGCGGCGAGGGTGAGTTTCAGCAAGGTTTTCATGGAATGGGCCTCGGTTCCGTTTTGGGCGGTTAATCGGTTGAGGCCACTCGGGACCTTAAAGTTCCGCTTGCTGCACACGGTGGAAACAGCGCCTGGGAATCGTCCTGTTGCCCTTGGTTTTTCTTCCAGCATGCGTTCAGAGGTTTCCTGCCGTTTCCCGGATTGGTCTGTTTCAGGCGATAGCGCTCATCGGTTTGCGTTTCCTGGCAGGATGAATAATTGACGTCAGGATAGTGGCCATCTAACATCGCGCCACTATTTTGCTATTACGCCCTAATTCGAGGGATCGAACATGTCTCTGCCCGCCCTCGTGGCGAGGTTGTGCCTGGCTTTGCTGTGCCTTTCTCCACTGAATCTCGCTCATGCCGCGCCCACTCCCGGTGAAACCGACCTCATCCGTGAACGCCAGGATCGTCTGCTCGAAGAGCAGCGTCGGCGCCTCGAAGAGCTTAAAGAGTTGCCCGGCAAGGAAGTGAAACCGGTCCAGCCCTCGGCACCTGCCGACAGCCGTTGCTTCCCTATCCAGGACATCGAACTCAAAGGCACCGACAGCCTTTCTGCCGGTGAACGCGAACGCTTGCTCAAGCCCTACATCGGCCAATGCCTGGGCGTCTCTCAGCTCAACGAATTGCTCAAGGTCATCACCACTCGCTACATCGAAAAAGGCCTGGTGACCAGCCGCGCTTACTTGCCGCAGCAGGACTTGTCCGGTGGGCATTTAAAAGTCTTGGTCGTTGAAGGGCGGCTTGAAGGTCTGAAAGGTGCGCAGGGCAGCCAACTCTCGGACCGCGAACTGGCCATGGCTTTTCCGGGCCAGAGTGGCGGATTGGTCAATCTGCGTGAAATTGAACAGATGGTTGATCAGCTCAACCGCTTGCCGTCGAATCAGGCGCAGATGGAATTGACCCCGGGCCAGAACGTCGGCGGCAGCGAAATCCTGGTCAAGAACACACCGCAAAAGCCTTGGCGCGTCGGGTTGTCGCGCAGCAACGACGGTCAGCGCAGCACCGGCGAGCAGCAGTGGCGCACGACGCTGGACTGGGACAGTCCGCTGGGGCTGGCCGATCAGTTGATGCTGCGCGGCGGTGGCGATGTGATGACCGATCACCAGCACACATCCAACAACGCAACGCTGTATTACAGCCTGCCGTGGGGCTGGTGGGACTTCAGTTACACCTACACCCAGAACGAGTACCGCACGCAGCTTGTCGCCAACGATTACCCCTTCAAGCTGACCGGCGACACCGAAAACCATCAGCTGCGGGCCGAGCGGGTGATCCACCGCGATGCCATGAGCAAGACCTCACTCAGCGCCGGCCTCTCTTATTTGCGCACCAACAACTTCATTGAAGACAGCAAGCTCAAGTTCAGCAGCAACCGGATTACCGAGTCGCAGTTCGGCATCAATCACGGTCGGCGCGTCGGCAGCGCGTTCGTCAACCTCGACCTGGGTATGCAGGAAGGCATCGGCGCACTCGATGCTCAGGGCAATGACCATCCCGCCCCCGGCGAGCCGGATGCGCGTTACCGCAAATACATGGCCGTCGCGTCCTACCTGCAACCGTTCAAGGTGTGGGGCGAGTCGTTCAGTTTCACCAGCCTGATGACCGGCCAGCGCAGTGAAGACGTGTTGTTCAGTCCGCAACGCACCAGCCTCGGCGGGCAATCGTCGATTCGTGGCTACAAGGACCAATCCTTGTCGGGCGACAGTGGCGGTTACTGGCGCAACGATCTGCGCTGGACCCGTCCAGTGAGCGCCGAATGGCTGCGCCCGGTGTTCGCTGAATACGGCACTAGCCTCGGTTACGACCAGGGCGTGATCCGCGGCAATCGTTTCAATGACGATCAGCACGGGCGCATGTCCAGCAACTCGGTGGAGCTGTTTGCACGCGGTCAGCATGTCGCCGCCAGCGTGACCTTCGCCCACTCCCTGGAACGCCCGGACACCCTGACCGAGCGTGAAGCGCCGATCTATTTCCGCGTGGATTTCTTCCTTTAATTTCGCTGCATCGAGACCTTCCACATGGACGTTCGCCAGTACGCTTTCCTCGCTCGCCAGTCTTCTGCCGTGGTGAAAACCCGCGAGCACTTCTGGGGTATGCCCAAGCGCGGATTGGCGTTCCTGCTGGCCAACGTCATGTTCTGGCAACCGCTGTGGGCGCAGGCCGACGGCATTGTGGTCGCTACACCGGGCACTACGCTGGACAATGCCGGCAACGGCATGCAAATCGTCAACATCGCCACGCCCAATGGCAGCGGTCTGTCGCATAACCAGTTCCATGATTACAACGTCAGCGCCCAAGGGCTGATTCTCAACAACGGCTCGGCGCAGACTTCGCTCACGCAAATGGGCGGCATCATCATCGGTAACCCGAACCTGAAAAACAGCGGTTCGGCGCAGACGATCCTCAACGAAGTCATCGGCGGCAGCCCCAGCCAGTTGCGCGGTTACACCGAAGTGGCGGGGCAGTCGGCACACGTCATTGTCGCCAACCCCTATGGCATCACCTGCAACGGCTGCGGCTTCATCAACACCCCGCGCGTGACCTTGACCACCGGCAAACCGGTGCTTGATGGCGCGGGTCGCGTCGATCACTTCCAGGTCGATCAAGGCAGCATTGCCATCGAAGGTGCCGGGCTCAACGCGAGCAACATCGATCAGTTCGACCTCATCACCCGCTCGGCGACGATCAACGCCAACCTCTACGCGAAAAAACTCAACGTCATTACCGGGCGCAACAACGTTGACGCCACCAGCCTGTCGGCCAAGGCCCTGGCGCCGGATGGTTCCACAGCGCCAATGCTGGCAATCGACAGCAGCGCGCTCGGCGGCATGTACGCCGGTGCGATCAAACTGGTGGGCACCGAGCAGGGCGTGGGCGTCAAACTCGGCGGGGAGATGGCGACCAGTGCCGGTGATCTCAACCTCGACGTCAATGGCAAGCTGACACTGGCGACCACCGGCGCCAGCGGCGCGCTCACGGTCAAGGCGCAAAGTGTGCAAGCGGATGGCCCGCTGTACGCCGGCGGCAACCTGAACGTCACGGCCAGTGAAGACCTGTTCAATCAGAAGAGCATCGCTGCAGGCGGCAACGTGATGCTGGCCAGTAACGGCCAACTGACCAACCTCGGCATCATCGAAGCCGGGATCAATGCCGACAACACCCACAACCTGACGGGCGACGTGCGGATCGACGCCAAAAACCTGCGCAACGCGGGCCAGGTCATTGCTGCGCGCAAGCTCACCGCCAACGTCGAAAAAGACTTCGATAATCGCAAGGGGCTGATGAGCGCGAACGCGGCGCTCGCCAAAGTGACGGTCGGCGAACGGCTCGACAACACCGAAGGTACCCTTCAGGCGAAGACTGATCTGGTGGTCAGCGGTGCAACGGTCATCAACCAGAACGGTGCGATGCTCGGCAAGGCGGTCACCGTTACCGCCACCCACCTCGACAACAGTCAGCAGGGCCGCGTCGTGGCGGACAGCGGCGCGCTGACCGTGACGGTGGATCAAGCCGTCAACAACCAGCAGGGACGGCTGCAAGCCACCGACGGTGATGTTGCACTAAAGGCCGGCAGCGTCGACAACCGCGCAGGTGTCGTAGTCGGGAAAAAAGTGGCGGTGACCACCACGTCAGGCAATCTGGACAACCGCGCCGGGCAAGTGCTTGGCAACCGTCTGGAGGTCGACGCCAAAACCGCCGTTGATAACCGTGACAGCGGCCAACTGCTCGCGGGCAGCGACGGCTTGAAACTGAAAGCCAAAGGGCTACAGAACCAACAAGGCAACATCACCGCCGGTGGCAGCCACGCTGAACTCGATCTGGGTCAGGGCCGTCTGGACAACCAGTCGGGCACCCTCAGCGCGAGCAGCGTCAGCCTGACCGCGGGTGACGTCGATAACAGTGGCGGCAGCCTTGTCAGCCTGGCAGGCAACCTGCAATTGACGGTGGATCGTCTGATCAACCAGGGCGGCTTGATCGAAGCCAGCCAGAAGTTGCAGCTCGATGGACAGAGCCTGGACAACAGTGCCGGGGGCCGACTGCTTGCGCACTTCGGTGATTTGAGTCGAATCGCCCTGCAAAACGAACTGGATAACCGTGGCGGACACATCGCCATCGGCAGCGATAACTTCGTCCTGCAGGCCAGCACCTTGCGCAACGGCGCCGGGCAGATCGAACACGCGGCCACCGGTCAGTTCAGCGTGAACTCCGCCCGCCTGTTCAGCGCCCAGGGCCGCTTGGTCGGTCTCGGCAGTGGCGACTGGAACATCACTAACGTCGACGGTATCGGCCTTTGGCATGTCAACGGTGCGCTGGATATCAGCGGCCTGCAAAGCATCGCCCTGCAAGCCGGTGATCGCATCGCCAGCGCCAGCAGCCTGAGCCTGGATGCGGTCAGCCTGAGCAATGCCGGCGAGTTGCTCAGCGACGGCGACCTCACCCTCAAGCTGTCCGGCAACCTGACGAACCAAGGGCTGATTTCGACCCAGCAGGCGTTGAAAATCAAAGCGGTCAACGTGACCCAGAACGACGGCCGAATCGCCAGTGCCGGCAACGGCGAACTGGTCCTGAGCGGCACGCTCGACAACCTCGGCCGGTTGACCTCCAGCGCCAATCTGAGCGTCGTCGCCGACCGCATCGACAACGGCGGCACCCTTGGCGCGCAGCAGCTACTCACCCTCAGCGCTACCCGAGACATCAACAACCGGGCGGACAGCCTGATCTTCAGCGGCGCCGACATGACCTTGCGCGCCGACAGCCTGTTCAACCGCTACGCCGACTTCTACAGCAAAGGAAAACTCAGCTTCGCGGCCCGTGATGGCGGCAAGGCCAGCCAGTTGATCAACCGTTCCGGCAGCATCGAAAGCGGCAGTGACATCGACATCAAGGTGCGCGAGCTGACCAACGAAAAGGCCGAATTCGAAGCCACCCAAAGCATCGCCAGCCGCCGCATCGTGATCAACTGCACCGATTGCAGCGGCGGTACTCACTCCGGCTATTACATCGTCCGCACCCTTTACGAAGGCAGCATTCTCAAGGACTCCCCGGCGTCGCGACTGCTGGCTAACCAGGACCTGCTGCTAGACGCGGTCACCGTCACCAACGGCCAGAGCCTGCTGGCCGCCAACCGCCACACGACCATCACGGCCAGCAATTTTTATAACCGTGGCTTCACCCTCGACAATCGCGAAGAGAACATCAACTACTTCCTCGACGGCGTCAGCAAGAGTGCCTACCGGGTCACCGAGGCCGCGACCAACGCCTGGAACGCCAACTACGCCGGGCAGCCACTCGCCAATCAGGCGCCGATTCCGATCGAGGTGACGAAATACCCGATCGAGAACATCACCAACACCATCATGCCCGGCAACAACACGACCCATGTCGGCACCGTGCAGGCCGGTGGCGCGCTGAAACTGAACGTCAGCGGTGAGCTGGTCAACGGCAGCCTCACCAACCAGGGGAACGCCCAACTCATCGGCGCCACCCTCGACAGCCAGGCCTTTGGCGCCGGTGGCCAGCAAATAATCCTCGCCAGCCCGGTGGGCAGCCCGGGCCCGTTGAAGGACGTCAAACGCATTGAAACCGTCGCTGTCGACGGCAGCGTAAAAGTCAGCTTTGTCCCGGTCGATTTTACCGGCGCAGCCTTCGTCGGCATCGACCCGACCTCGCTCCCGAGTTTCCGCCTGCCTCAAGGCAGTTACGGCCTGTTCACCCAAAGCCGCAACCCGGCCAACAAATACCTGATCGAAACCAACCCCTCGCTCGTCGACCTCTCGAAGTTCATGAGCTCGGACTATTTGATCGGCAAGCTGGGCTACGACCCCGACCAGGCCGCGCGCCGACTGGGCGACGGCCGCTACGAAACCCGACTGATTGCCGACGCCGTGCGCGCCCAGACCGGCCAGCGCTTCCTCGCCGACGGCCTGAGCAGCGACTACGAGCAATTCCAGTACCTGATGGACAACGCCATCAGCAGCAAAAACGCCCTGAACCTGAGCGTCGGCGTCATGCTGACCTCGCAGCAGGTGGCCGCCCTGACCCACGACATCGTCTGGATGGAAGAACGGGTCATCAACGGCGAAACCGTGCTGGTGCCGGTGCTGTACCTGGCCAAAGTCGACTCGCGCAATCTGCGCGGCGGCAGCCTGATTCAAGGGCGCAACGTAGAGATAATCACCGGCGGCGATCTGAAAAACGTCGGGACATTGCGCGCCAGTGAAGACCTCAGCGCCTTGAGCGGCGGCAGCATCTTGCAGGGCGGCCTGGCACAGGCCAACGCCAACCTGACCCTGCTGGCGCAAGACAGCATCCGCAACGCCATGGCCGGGGAAATCCGCGCCGACAAGGTCAACCTCACCAGCCTCAAAGGCGACATCGTCAACGACCGCACCGCCACGGCATTCAACATCGGCGCCGGCAGCGCCACGCAACTCGATGCCGGCGGCAGCATCAGCGCCGGTTCAAAACTGACGATCAACGCGGCGAACAACCTGACCAGCAAAGGCCGGATCAGCAGCGGCGGCGATGCCACGTTGACCGCCGGCAACGACATCAACCTGCTCGCAGTGGAAGACCGCACCGTCACCCGCGACGCCCTGCGTCGCGGCATGCGCACCGAAGAAACCCTCACCCAGTTGGGCTCCAGCGTAACCGCCGCGGGCAACCTGACCCTGCACGCCGGTCGTGACCTCAACGCCGTCGCCAGCAAGGCCAGTGCTGGAAAGGACCTGAACGCCAGCGCCGACGGCGACATCAACCTGATCTCGGCCGAGGACGAACACAACCTTGAGAGCCGCTACAAGAAGGGCAACAAAAAGGTTCATGAGGTCGATGACCAGACTCGTCAGGTAGCCAGTGAGTTTAGTGCGGGGGGGAATTTGTCGGTCAAAGCCGCAGGGGATGTAACGCTGCTGGCCAGTAACCTGACAGCAGGCGACGAGGCCTACGTTTACGCCGGCAACAACCTCAACGTGCTCGCCGCGGAAAACAGGGATTACACGCTGTATGACATGACGGCCAAAGGCGCGTTTGGGGCGAAGAAAACCAAACGTGATGAAGTGACGGATGTGAAATATGTCGGCAGTCACATCACCAGCGGAGGGAACCTGACGCTGGAGAGCGGTGGGGACCAGTTGTATCAGGTCGCCAAGCTCGACAGCGGCAAGGACATCGTTATCGACAGCGGTGGCTCGATTCTTTTTGAAGGGGTGAAAGATCTTCACGACGAGAACCACTCCAAGAGTGACAGCGACCTGGCCTGGTTCGAAACCAAAGGCAGCGGTCGCACCGATGAAACCCTGCGTCAGAGCGAACTGGTGGCCCAGGGCCGACTGGTCATCAAGGCTGCTGGCCAGATCAGCATCGACATCAAACAAGTCGATCAGCAAAGCGTCAGCCAGACCATCGACGCGATGGTCGAAGCCGACCCGAATCTTGCCTGGATGAAGCAGGCGGAAGCGCGTGGTGACATCAACTGGCGCCAGGTGAAGGAGATTCACGAGAGCTTCAAATATGACAGTTCCGGGCTGGGTGCCGGCGCGAAAATCGCCATCGCGATCCTGATGTCTTTCATCATGGGCCCGGCGGGCCTAGGTCTGGTGGGCGGTGGTGCCGGGGGCGTATTTGCCACCAGTCTGGCGACCACTGCGGTCACCAGCACCATCAGCAATAAAGGCAACTTGGGCGCTGCGTTCAAGGAAACGTTTAGTGCTGACAGCCTGAAAAGTGCCGCAATTGCTGGGTTCACTGCGGGCATGCTCGATTATGCGGACACCAATTGGTTCGCCGGGGCGGCGGAAGGTACAAAGTCCGCAAACATTCTTACCAGCACCAATTTCACCGACATTGCGACACGGGTAGCTGGCCGGGCGGTGATCTCCAGCAGCATCTCAACCGCTATTGGTGGCGGCAACTTTGGCGACAACCTTGGTGCGGCGCTGGTGGGAGAGGCCGGGAATGTGGCCATGGCGACTGGGTTTAACTGGATCGGCGATACCATCAAGTTTCCCGAGGGCAGTCTTGAGAAAACCGTAGCGCATGCGTTGATGGGGGGCTTGCTATCGAAGGCTACTGGCGGTGATTTTGCCACCGGCGCGGCAGCGGCGGGGCTTAATGAAGCGCTGACGAATCAACTGGTCAGTCTTGCGGATGGCAACGACCAGTTGCACGTAATGATGTCGCAGTTAACCGGGCTCCTTGCCGCCGCGGCGGTGGATGGGGATCTCCAACAGGGATCAGATATTGCGAAGAACGCCACGCAGTACAACTGGCTGCTACACAAAGAAGTTACAGCGGCGGATAAAGCTCGAGCAGCTTGTGGTTCGGGGATTGGTGCTCAAGCGTGTCGGGACAACATCACCCGGGCAATATCAGCATTGGATGCCGAAAGACAACGTGATATGGAGGAGTTTGGGCGCCAGATTCAGCTGCGTGGACTACAAGAAGGGTGGACGCTCGATGAAATAAATGCAGCCAAGGCTAGTTATTTTTCAGGCGTTGACACAAAACAACTTACAACCGTCTACCCCCCGTCGATGGAGCCTGGGTTTCTGGCCAGAGAAGGATTTACGGGGTTCAAGGACCGAGCTGTTGCGTGGCCAGGAGGGGTGGTTGACACAGCAAAATCGGCTTGGGATGCCTTTTTATCCCCTTTCGATACGATTGGTTCAATCGCAGGCGGTATCGGCGGGATAGCGCTCGGGATTAAGGACTGGATTACCAGCCCGATCCCGTCGCATGCGCTAGAAAGGGAGTTTGATAAAGTAGCGACCGCCTCTGCCCAGCAGTTAGGGGGTATGGTTTTTGACACGACTACTGGGCTTGCCACAGCTTATATTGGTGGGAAAGCTGTTGAGTGGATTGGTGGGAAATGGGTTAATGCAAAAGCCCCAGGTGATACTGTAGTGCGCAGCGATAATGACTTTTCTTCACCGGTCGGGGGAAATGGAAAACCAAAGGCATATATCAATGAGAATGGCGATTTGGTTCCTCCTAACCCAGAGGGGACCGGCAGCGTTCAAACACATGTGCGTGGAGGTGGTTCTGAAAACTCTCCCTACATCTCCGTAACCGACCCGAGAGCTGCCTCGAATCCTAAGAACTACGGTACGCATCAAATCGAAATCGACGTGACGCGATTGCAGCAGGATATTGATTCCGGTGTATTGCCAAATACTAGGTTCTTGAGCAGCCGTGAAATCGCGGCCGAGTTGCAATCAAGGGTAGATGCGGCACGGGAGAAATACACGAACAACCCGTCCACGAAAAATGAGACTTCATTGACGAGGGCAGAGGCAGACTTGCGGAACACCACGCGTGATGGAGAGTGCTTGATCAAGGGCTGTGTCCCGGCCGACTATATTAAACTTATCGATAAATAGGTATTTATCATGGATCGGAAAACAAACGACCTGCTTAATAGTATTCCGGAACATGCAGATTATGCTGCTGATGCAGGAGACTTGGATCCGGAGGATATTCCGCAGGAAAGAATGGATGCTGTGATGGGTTTGCTTCTTCACGCAGATAATGATGTGGTGCGCTTCCTAGCTGCGAAATTATTGACCAGTTGGGGGGTCCATGAAGGCCTGATTGCCTTGGAGAAGAGCATGGAAAGACCTGAAATTATCGAAGGCATCTATTCTCATAGGCTGCATGGATACGATGATACTTATCGTCAGATACTTATGGCAGTGACCATGTATTTTGCCAATATGGCTGACAGGGGGGGAAGAGAGGTGGCGAGAACCCAAGTCTACTCACTCTTGTCGAAAATCATAGCGTTGGCGGGTAGTAAACCTTTTGAAATAACCGATGCTTTTGCTTTCGTGAAGCGAGAAAGATATCTGGAGTATGTACCTCCTATTGAACAGCATCTTGTTTCGATAATTGATCATCCAGAAATACATCGTTGGAAGATTTATGATGCTATCGAATTGTTGATGGATTTTGATCCTGAGTTTGTCATGTCTCTGTTGAAAGAAAAAAACAAGACGATTGATGATTTCAGACCAACAGTACAGGGTTGACGCCAGTAAGCGGGAGGCAGGGATCAGGTCGGCTTCGGAAGAAAAGGTGCGAAAGGCGCGACTAGCAATATGAGAAAAGGGGACGGATTTATTTTTGATTTTTTTTAGTTTTATGCGGTGGCCAGAAAATAAATCTTTCCAATTTTCCCCGAAAAACTATTACTGGGAGTCAGGTATGAAGTCTATTAAGGAGAAAAAATAGATGATCATCGGAGGGTATACCCTTAGTCCTGAGCATGGCAGATCGCAAATCCCTCTCATTGATCAGCCGACCATGGAAGATGTAAGGTCCATTATATGTGAATATAGTAAAGTCGACGGCGTCGCTTCGTTGTCTATTTCCCCGGCACCTGAAGTCGGACCTTACGAAATCAATCTTTATGCTGATTCTGGAAATTATATTCTGATGCTGAACCAATACCTTGATGATGGTGAGCATGTTGTGCGTACTCTTAATAATACGTCGACTGGAGCAAAATTGGTTGATGTTCTGGGCGATTACTATCCGGCGAGTTTTGTCACAAGAAATATAGATGTCGTTATTTCTTGTTTTCAAGAATTTTTGAGGTCCGGTGATGTAAGCTTTGCAGTGTTGAATGCTTAAAGTAAAAAAGAATGTAGGGTGCAAAAGGGCCAGGTCAGATCGTTGAGATAACGGGGACAGATCACATTTTCTGAGGCGGATATATCGGGGACCGTCCACATCTTTATTAATAAAGTTGAGGTCTATCTCTTTTTATCCCTTCCTGAGTGACGTCAGCAAGAGTACCTACCGGGTCACCGAGGCCGCGACCAACGCCTGGAACGCCAGCTACGCCGGGCAGCCCCTCGCCAATCAGGCGCCGATTCCGATCGAGGTGACGCAATACCCGATCGAGAACATCACCAACACCATCATGCCCGGCAACAACACGACCCATGTCGGCACCGTGCAGGCCGGTGGCACGTCAGCTTCATCAAAAAGAAACCATTGCGCTTGAGAAGTTACAAAAAAGTCGCCAGAGAAGGTTTATGAACTCAAAGCGGCTGCATGTGCTTTGGTTCATTGCGCCGCCTCGGTACCGGTGGATGACCGGGACTAAAAGGAGATAAAAGCGCTTGAAACTGCTGGGAAAGGATTCAAGGATGCTCAGAATGCGCTGTTCGCCACCGGTGCCTTTGACGAATATTCGAAATGGGATCAGGTCAATGACGACCTGCTGCTCAATGATAAGGATCTCAAACAGTCAGCGCGGGCCAGCCGGGCGGTACTTGGAGCGATAGGAGCCGCTGCCGGGTTCGGTGGTGCGATACTCACTACGCCGGCTTGTGTGAGCGGAGTTGGTTGCGCTATACCTGCGTTTTCGGGGTTGGGTGGCGCAGCTTCCTTTGTTGATGGATGGCAGGCCACGGGGCAATTGTTTGCCCCCTACGATTACACCCAAGGAAGTAGGGTTCTCGCGTCTTTTGACAGTGCTACCTACCCTGGTGAGGTGAACCCGCTTCGCGACTATGGGACAGAGGCAGCTAAGGCCGCGCTGGAAATCGCGTTGCTCAAGGGGGCAGGGAAGTACCTGGAGGGGACTGGGGCTTCGGTTCTGGTTTCGGGGGTTAAGAAGGACGGTGCGGTTGTAGTTGATGGTGTAAAAGGCGCAAGCCAGACTTTACGAGAGGTCGAAGTAAGCTCTGGTGGCAAGGGAGCATGGTCCAAAGATCTCAGTAAGCCTGAGCCAAATACGATTTATAAAGTGGATGGAAACAAGACCTATCAAACAGATGGTTTGGGACGTGTTGAGAAGGTCGAGTCAAGTCTTTCATTGACTAAAAATGATCGGAATAAATATCAGCAATGTGTGGCAGGCAAGTGTGGCGTCAGTGGGGATGAAGGCGGACACTTAATTGCTAGTATATTCAATGGGCCAGGAGAGAGGTTGAACCTCCTTCCCATGAATGGTAATTTGAATAAAGGTACTTGGAAGTCTATGGAAAATACATGGGCGTCCGCACTTAAAGAAGGTAAACAAGTTAGTGTGAAAATTGAGCCCGTGTATTCTGGAATAAATGTTCGGCCAGATAGCTTTAATGTGGAGTATTCAATAGGTGGCGCTCGTCCAAAAGAGATTGTATTTAAAAACTCACCGGGTGGAAATTGATGCGTAGCGATGATGATATTTACAATGATATTGGGGTTATTTTGTTTGAGGTTGCTCCCGAAGGAGCCTGTAAAGTTATAATGCGTGCACAGTTATCCCAAGAGCTGGATAGCTGTGAGTATGAGTATGACTATGTTGATGAACAAGGTGATGTTGCCTGGTTTACGGCAGGTGGACGAGCAAATACAGATATTTTAGATCTTTTAACGGAGCTGCGCAGTTGGTATGTAGAGAATAAACTTACAGGGGGGCTGCCTGTTTGGAATGGCTGTGAGGTGGTCTTGGATTTGGTTAAGGTTAAAATAAGTATAGACTTTATTTATCCTTGAAAAATTTATAAGTAGGCTTACAAAAGCATGCTTAATATGGCGCAGCTTTTGCACTGGTGTTTTTGCACCCTCTAGGCGAGATAACGGGGACAGACCACATTTCCTCCGCGTTATCAACAATACTATGATGCCCAAGGAAATCGTCTGAAATATGAGGGCGGTGAGTGGAAGGGGTGGAAGTGATCTATGAGAAATTTATTCCCTGATTTGTACTCTGACCTTGTTCCAGGTATGTCAGCAGCAGGATTCTCTTTAGGTGAATCGTTTTCCAATGTTAGCGAAAAAGTTGGGGCGGTTGAGTGGTACGGTCCGGAAGTACCTGTTCGTGACATTCTCCTTCAGAATAACTCTTGGGTCGGAATTAAGAGAAAGATCGGTTTTGGCAATGAGCTTTTATTTTCATATCGATTTATGAATGAGGTGGTCTCGCTGTACTTCGAAAATAGCGGAAGGCTTTATAGGATTGCCGTAGGTGAAGGGTATCGTGGAAAATTTAATAGTGTCAGCGTGGGGGATGATCTCCGGAGCTTAGAAAGGGAGTTTGATGTTTTGTTTAATGATGCGGATGATGACTTTCTTCTAAGAAAAAGTGGAAGCATATTGACAGGGATTAGTTTTGTTACAGACTACAGAGCTTCCTTGGAAGATGCGCCAGAACAAGTTATCAAGTTTATATCAATACATGACTGGTCCCTTCGATAAAAATAGTGGGCAGACCACGTTTTCATAAGCCCATAAAAATAAATAGGTGCAAAAGGGGTAGCAGGAGTTGCTGATGAGATACCTGCGACTTCAGCTATCGCCCGATATGGGCTGCGAGAAGACTTAGCCACACAGGCGGGAATACCGCGTAATCTTGTGGACCAGCCCTCTAGTATTTTGGGGGAACGATAGACGATATTAAGCAATCGTTCATTATGGATGGCGCTACGGTTACATCTGTACCTGCAAAAGCCAGTTCATCAGGCAATACTCAAATATTTAAAGTTGAAGGCAGTGGTACGGGTATTAAAGAATTTCAATAACGGGGCAGACCACATTTTTTGAGGCGGATGTATCGATAGTAGTCCACATTTTTATTAATAAAGTTGAGGTCTGTCTCTTTTTATCCCTTCCTGAGTAACGTCAGCAAGAGTGCCTGCCGGGGCACCGAGGCCGCGACCAACGCCTGGAACGCCAACTATGCCGGGCAGCCACTCGCCAATCAGGCGCCGATTCCGATCGAGGTGACGCAATACCCGATCGAGAACATCACCAATGCCGCTGGTCGCCAGATGCTATCGGATCACTTGGCGCTTTCGGCTAAAACTGAAGGTAATGTGATAAACACGTTCTCAAACCAGTATGGAAAATTCGAGGTTAAAGAGTCATTATTCGTGGGGCCGTCGGGCAAAGCTGCTAACTTTCAGAGCACGTTCCAGATTCTTGATGACGGAACTCATAAACTGAGTACGGTCATACCGCTTCACTGAGGATGCAGTAATGGAGTTTCCTAACGAAAATGATTTTTTGGAGGCGTTTGGTATCGAACCTGTTGAGGTCGACCAAAGTTTGGCCTTGTGTCGTTATAAAGTGAAGTCAAGAAATAGCGATCTTGAATTGGATTGTTCTTTTAGCGCGGTTATGGGGTCGTTTCAGGTTATATTGAAGTTCGCCATGCAGGAACTCGCTATCATTTCGTCAGAAAACGTGAAGTCTATCGAGATTGTGCGGGATAGTTCAGAAGCGGGAGTCCGTGTTGTCTTTGATATTTGTGATTCAATTTCAGAGGCCAGAGTTATATTTGAACCTGATTTGAGCTGCCGATGGTGGACGTTGCGTAAAACGTAGCTGCGATCATTTAATCCTGCTGCCTGATTGGAGCAAAAGCCACTGGTACCTCGGTAGGGGTAACCGGGGCGGACCACATTTTCTGTATAGAAAACGTGGTCTGTCCCCATTTTCCCCAAATTAATATTGGTCTAGGTAAAGGAGTGGTGTTAGATATTTTTAATTATTATATAAGGTCGTTTTCGGAGATTGAGCGATGAATTGTGAGCAGCAAAGGTTGGTGTTTGATCTTATGTTTGAAAGAGTTTCAAAGGAAAAATTTATTGAGTTAGTTTTCGTTGGAAGCGATATTCCGGAAGGTTACGTGTGTCAGGAGTTAGAAGCTGCGCTTGCAATTAAAGACGCTGATAGCGTGGAGTGTTTGCTGATTATTGGTTTTATATTTGGCTTTTTGATGGGGTGTCCAGATATTTTGAGTCGTCTGTTAATTGAAGATTGGCATGTTTGCCATGAAGATATTGCCAGTGCATTGCAATCGCTCAAATATCCTGGTGCTGTTGATTACTTATTTAAAGCTGCGCTGGCTGATCATCCATATATAGGTTCTGAGTATTCTTTGGGTGTTAAGTGTATACATGCGTTGCATGATGTAGGTACGGATAGTGCTAAGGAAAAGCTGCGAATTTTGGCTCAGGCAGAAAATCCTGTTATGTCCGAACTTGCAGGCCGATTGCTAGCCTCTATGTAATCAGTTTTTAGTTAGGGTTTGGTTTGAGACTGTTATATTGTTTGTTGTTAGATGGTATGTTTTTCGAGTGGAAGCATTGCTAGTGCCTTTTCGATGTTGTTGTCAAGGACTAAGTCGTGAAGATTGTGCGCCAATGATGTTACGTCAGTTATGTTCTTTATCCATTCATTTATGTAAAGCTCAACGGCTTGTTTGCTTAGGCCGATCTGAATGGCACGATGTGTTTGCGGTTTGAGGTACAAGTCTCGTTCTGGATCCCACTGGATTCGGACCGGTGCTCGCTCCTTTACTTGGAGCCATTCTTCTTTGCTCATTAATGCATCGGGATGACTGGGGCAGCTATGGGCTAGAGCCCACTCGAAGCCTTCTCGTGAAATATCAATCGCCAAAATTCGGGATTGACCTACGTCCTTCAAACCCCAGCCGGATCGGTACATCATCCATAAAAATGATGGTTTTATCCAAGTCATACGCTCCATCTTGAACGGTGGCGAAGCGAAGGTGCCACGGAGTAGGGGTAACGGGGACAAGGGGTAACGGGGACAGACCACGTTTTCTGTATAGAAAACGTGGTCTGTCCCATTTTCCCATATTATGAATATTTTGGTTCGGCTTGGGGAGGACTGGATGAAACAAGTCTCTTCTAGTGGTTAGTTGCGTTGGCTGAGTGGTATATGAGGGGCTGCGCCGTAGGTGGATCATTCAAACTCAAAAATCGACGTGGGTTTTGTGTGTTATCTCGTTCTTCCATTTGGTCGTGAAATGATGCTTGTTTAAAAGTGCTCAGTGTTACGTCCTGAAAGCTACAAGACCTTGCGCCGTTGCCTACGGGTACGCCAGAATCCGCCGGCTTGTGCGCCTTGACCCTGAACTCTACTGTTTCCCTGCCACTGCCCATCAGTGGTCGGGTTTAGCAGCTCGCGATAACTTGGCTGTGCGTGCATCTGTCTGCAGGTATTTCATTACCTGTATTTGATGGTAGCTGTACGCAGGGCGCCCTCGGGCGCGCCGGATTGCTGAGTTTCCCGGTCTGCTAACCTGCGTGCAGCTGCCACCCTCTTCGTTTAGCAGCGGAGAGAGTTGGCGAATCATTCGGATAACTCAGCAAATGATAAAGCCTACACCGAATCCGCCAGATACCGATCCGGCATCCCCGTACGAACCCGATTCAAACAAACTCAACGAGGCCGCCGAGCGGGCTCTCGATTATCACTTTCCGTCGGCTGCCGACATTAAAGCTACCCCGCGTACACCCAGCACCCTATTTACTGTGGATCCAGAGGTCACGACCGAAACCCTGGCGGTTTTTTTGGTTGAGACGCTGGCCTCGGTCGATGTGATGGTCCATCACTTGGTGGACCTTCTCGATGGTGGAGCGCGTAATGCCCTGCTGGGCATCTCCAACAGCATCATGCTGGCGGAGATCACGGCTAATCGGATGTTGGATCAGATAGACCCAACTGAGTAGGTCCGGGCCACTGTGGCAAGGGGACCGCCCCTTGCCACAGAAACGATCTTCTTTTGAATGGTTCGATTACTGCAATTGAAGTAATTGGAGGCAGGGAGCGTCGTTCGCACCCTTTACGAGACCGCACCGCCACGGCATTCAACATCGGCGCCGGCAGCGCCACGCAACTCGATGCCGGCAGCAGCATCAGCGCCGGGTCAAAACTGACGATCAACGCGGCGAACAACCTGACCAGCAAAGGCCAGATCAGCAGCGGCGGCGATGCCACGTTGACCGCCGGCAACGACATCAACCTGCTCGCAGTGGAAGACCGCACCGTCACCCGCGACGCCCTGCGTCGCGGCCTGCGCACCGAAGAAACCCTCACCCAGTTGGGCTCCAGCGTAACCGCAGCGGGCAACCTGACCCTGCACGCCGGCCGCGACCTCAACGCCGTGGCCAGCAAGGCCAGTGCCGGAAAGGACCTGAACGCCAGCGCCGACGGCGACATCAACCTGATCTCGGCCGAGGACGAACACAACCTTGAGAGCCGCTACAAGAAGGGCAACAAAAAGGTTCATGAGATCGATGACCAGACTCGTCAGGTGGCCAGCGAGTTTAGTGCGGGGGGGAACCTGTCGGTCAAAGCCGCAGGGGATGTAACGCTGCGGGCCAGTAACCTGACAGCAGGCGACGAGGCCTACGTTTACGCCGGCAACAACCTCAACGTGCTCGCCGCGGAAAACAGGGATTACACGCTGTATGACATGACGGCCAAAGGCGCGTTTGGGGCGAAGAAAACCAAGCGTGATGAAGTGACGGATGTGAAATATGTCGGCAGTCACATCACCAGCGGAGGGAACCTGACGCTGGAGAGTGGTGGGGACCAGTTGTATCAGGTGGCCAAGCTTGAGAGTGGTAAGGACATTACGCTGGACAGTGGTGGGAGCATCACGTTTGAGGCGGTGAAGGACTCACATCAGGAAAGCCACGAAAAGAGCAGCAATAGCTGGGCGTGGACCAGCATGGAAAACAAAGGCCAGGTTGACGAAACACTGCGCCAGAGCCAATTGACTGCCAAAGGCCGGACGCTCATCAAAGCAGTCGATGGGTTACACATCGATATCAAAGACATCGACCAACAAACGGTCAGCCAAGTGATCGACGCCATGGTCCAGGCTGACCCGAGCATGGCCTGGCTCAAAGACGTTGAAGCGCGCGGCGATGTGGATTGGCGCCAGGTCAAAGAGCTGCATGACAGCTGGGATGAAAGTCATTCCGGGCTAGGTGGTCCGGCGATGATCATTATCGTCATCATTGTCAGCTACTTCACGGCCGGTGCGGCATCTAGTTTGGTGGCTTCTGCTGCGAACGCAGGGGCGAGCAGTGCATTCGCAGCGGGTGCTGCAGCGACCGCAACGGCGGACGCTGTCGCCGTTGGCTGGGCTAACGCTGCTCTGACAGCAATGATGACCTCTGCTGCCAGTACAGCCGCAGTCAGCACCATCAACAATAAAGGCAATCTTGGCGCCGCGTTCAAAGAAACCTTCAGCGCCGACAGCATGAAAAATTACATCGTTGCCGGGGCCGTGGCGGGTCTCTCAGCCGGTGTGTTCAAAGATTGGACCAACACCACTACAGAACCCGGCACCGCGTTGACCGATTCGACCAAAGGGGTTTTGGCTAACACGGGCAAAGTCGTGGTTAACAATTCAGGCGGACTGAGCAGCCTGGGAGGTATAGCCCAGTTCACCGCGAATCAGGCCCTGCAAAACACTACCTCTGCGCTGCTCAATAAAGCATTGGGGCGCGAGGGCAGCCTGAGTGACGCCTTGCAAAGCAGTCTGGTGAATGCGTTTGCTGCCTATGGTTTCAATTTGGTGGGTGATATCGGCCTGCAGAACGACTTGCCCGAAGGAGGCCTCGCCAAAATCGGCTTGCATGCGGTGATGGGCGGCCTGGCCTCTCTCGCTGCGGGCGGTGATTTCAAGACTGGGGCGCTAGCGGCAGGAGTCAACGAAGCCTTGGTCGGTAAGTTGGCCTCTGCCTATGCCGGCATGTCTAAGGAGGACAGGGATCGACTGTTGGCCATGAACTCGCAACTGATTGGAGTGCTGGCAACCGCTGTTCAAGACCCAGATGCCGATAACAACAAGCTGCAAATCGGTTCGTGGGTCGCACAGAACGGAACCCTGTACAACCGTCAGCTTCACGCCGATGAGCAAGACTGGATCAAGGCGCATGCCAAAGAGTTTGCCGAGAAAAATGGCATCAGTGAAGACGCAGCCACGAAACGTTTGAGCCAGCAAGCACTCAAGGATGTCGACTTCCTGTGGCGATCCATCTTGACTGATGGCGACGACAGTGCAGCGCAAGCCTTCTTGAGCAGTTCCGGGCAGACATTCACCAATGACCTCGGCGGACAACAAGCGCTGTTCACCGCAAAAGGGCAACAGCTGTTCCGGCCAGAAATGTTTGCGGATACAGCTGATCCGAAGTTCTATCAGCAGTTCGTTCAAAGCGGCGTGAGTCGTGAACTGAGTACAGGTTTGCTCAAAGAACTGAAGGATTCTGGCATTGAGATAAAAAATGGCGCTGTGGATCTCGTAAAACTGGCCACCGAGCATCCCAATGTTGTGCTGGGTGGGTTGTGGGAAGGCGCCAAGGAGCTACCTCAAAGCGTGGTGGACGGATTCGTGGAAAGTGGTCATGCGATTGGGGAGGGGGCAGCCGTCGGCCTCGATGAGCAACTTACCAACAAGCTGAACGCCATCTACGGACAGGATGTTCATACCGCTCAAACCACATTGCTGGCCATTCGGACGCTTCTCGCCGTCTCTGGCGCGGGGAGTGCGGCGAAGGCCGGTGGCAAGCTTTCGGAAAAGGCCGCCGAGGCTATTGGGAAAAAACTGGATGAGGTAATAGACAGCCTGGCAGAGCAGGCTTCCGTCAAAAATGGTGGTGTAAAAGGCGCAGCGGGAACGCCAGTAACGAAGGGGCCTTGCTGCTTTGCTGCGGGTACGAAAGTTTCTACACCGCAAGGCGACCGCGTTATTGAGTCGCTCAAGGTGGGAGATGTTGTCTGGAGCAAGCCTGAGAAAGGGGGCAAGCCGTTCGCTGCTGCCATTCTGGCAACGCATCAGCGTTCTGATCAGCCGATCTACCGCCTCAAGCTCAAAAGTGTTCGTGGCGCCGACGCAGCGGAAAGCGAAACCCTGCTGGTTACGCCGAGTCACCCCTTCTATGTACCGGCCAAACGTGACTTCATTCCCGTCATCGATCTGAAACCGGGTGACTTGCTGCAGTCACTGGCTGATGGCGACACCGAAAACACCTCGTCCGAAGTCGAATCGCTTGAGCTGTACCTGCCCGAGGGCAAAACATACAATCTGACGGTCGATGTGGGACATACGTTCTACGTTGGCGAGCTCAAGACCTGGGTACACAACACTGGGCCTTGTGATTTGCCTCCGGATTATTTTGCAGGTGGCGCAAAAGGCTTGGTGTCGGTTGACACGCAGACAGCATTGACTCAGCAGGTTGCAGACTTGCGTGCCATGCTGACAGGCAGTGCTAAAACTAGTGGTAATGTGGGCGTTGCACAGATCGACATTTCGGGGATTCAGCCGACAATGGCAGCGTCCAGCCGTATTGGCATACCAAATGCGGAGCAGCAAGCAGTGGGGTTTGTTGGCGAGGTCTCTGAGACGTTTCCAAGCTCGGTTGTACCGACGGCGAGTAATCCCCCACAGATGCTGAACAGGGCAGTAGATTCGGAGGCGAAAATTTTGAACAATATCGCCGCGCAACTGGGAGACAACACTTCGGTGAAGGGGAGTATTAATCTACTAACGGAGCGGGCGCCCTGTGCAAGTTGTTCAAATGTTATTGAGCTATTCAGAGCCAAGTACCCCAATATTACTGTCAATGTGTTCGATAATGGCGGTGTGATTCGTCCGACTAAAAAAGGACTTTAAGATGCTACACGAAGAGCGTTTGACTTATGAAACCCTGAAAGCGTGGGCTTTGGACTGCTATTACGAGGGGTGTCGAGATCATGCTGTGATGAAGGGGTGGCCTCATGAACAGATCATGGGGTATGTCGATTATCAATTTGAAAATTCTTTCGAGCGTCCGGTGGAGGACTTTATGTGGCGAGTAGTCCTTCTGATTTTATCGGGTGGATGGAATCAAAATTGGTATTCGAGCGCGCGTCAACTGATCGTCGAGCAAATCATGAGAAATGGTATTGACAATATTTTAGCGGGCGTGCCTGCAGCCGAAGCAGAGTTGTTTCGGCATGATCTTAGAGTCTTAAAACTAATTTGACGGTGTAAAAGGTAGTTTCGCGGCTACGGGAGGTGCTGACTTTTACGTTACACCGCAAGGAGCTGCTGTGCCAGCGACTGGCTATCGAGCTGTCGGAGGTCCTGTTGTCGAAGAGGCGTTAACGTTTACCTTTGATACGCTGCCACCCTGAGCAAAAGTGAAATAACATTCGATGATTTTGCGGTAGGCACGTCGAAAGGATTCATTGGAGTTGGTGCCGATGGGGCAGTAGAGTTGGTTGGGTCATTGAAAAAAAATGGGTAAAATGGGGCAGACCACATTTTCTACACGTCTCGGGTGGAGTTTGGTTGTAAGTTACTGGGGTACTCTAAGAGCACAAAGTTGTGCGCCATGAGTGAAGTTATTTATCCTCGTCGTAAAGTTTTCCTGGCTTTTTTTCTTTGTCCGCTAATACTTGGATTCATTGCTGGAATTATCAGAGCAGTAACAGTGCTCACCGAGTTGGTGAGTAATCCAAAATTGCTGGGTTCGGTGAGGGGGGCTGAATTGCTGTTGATGCCGTTTTTGACCCCGCTTCTCATACAGTTGGCTTTCTTCCTGCCGTTTCTGGGTTACGCATTGGTGATTGTATTAATTAAAGTCAAGAAGACACTTCGTAATTGCATGGTTGTTTCCTTTTTTGGAAGTTGTGTAGCCGCGTCGTGGGTGTTTTTGTTTATTTCAAATGTGGTGCAAAACATCAAGGGGGCTCAGTATTCGGACTATGTTATTGAATTAC
This sequence comes from Pseudomonas sp. BF-RE-21, assembly GCF_019947305.1. Classification (NCBI taxonomy): domain Bacteria; kingdom Pseudomonadati; phylum Pseudomonadota; class Gammaproteobacteria; order Pseudomonadales; family Pseudomonadaceae; genus Pseudomonas; species Pseudomonas sp. BF-RE-21. Next base: position 38,770 of record NZ_JAGYGF010000014.1, read on the forward strand.
TGGTGCTGTTCGCCGCATCAATGGCTACCTGTTGGTTAACGGCCCATTTCTTTTTACCTGAGGGAAGTCAGGTTGAAGGTTAGAGGGGCTAACGGGGGCAGACCACATTTCCTGTATAGAAAACGTGGTCTGTCCCCATTTTTCTATAATGCGTGATGGAAGTGTAGGGCGTTTTGATCCGGATGCAGGTATCGCTGACGCATGGTCTAGATTCCAAAAAGGAACCTACAAGGCAGAAGACGTCCAGTTGTTTAAGCATGAGTATTTTGAAGCTAGATTTGAAGGCATTTTTAAAGTTGACTATGGTGTTTCGCATGACAAAACACAGGTTCGGTACCCGAGTCCACTAGGGAGCTGAGAGAGGTTATATGGCATTTTATATTGAAATGGATAAAGTTGCAGAAACTGAAGAGTATGTTGAATACGCGTTCGGTAGGGGTCTTGAGATTGGAGTAATCCGGCTTGGGAAGAAGGATGGAACTATTCATGTGTTGAAAGAGTGCCCTCTCGATATGGAAGGAGAATGGTCTCAAAGAGCTGCTATGAAGCTAATTCGTCTTATGAGAAGTGGTGATTTTCCCGAGAGAACTCAGTGGGCTTCTTGACGAAAGAAGGGATAACGGGGACAGACCACATTTCCTGTATGGAAAACGTGGTCTGTCCCCATTTTCCCCATTTTCCCCATTTGGATAAGGCGGATATCGTTCCAATTGATTATAGGAATCTTACACCCGGAAATCAGGGTATGGTTAACGGCTGGATAAAATTGCTAACCTCGGAACAGCAAGATAAAATATTAATTCTGCGGTGAAAATTATGGGTATGTATATATCGATAAATGACAAGTCGGGTTGGGGGGCGTCAGGTGGTGTTTTTGATTGTATTGTTGAAGGCACAAGGAAGTTTTTCACTAAAAACCAAGAAAGCTGTATGAGAACAATATACGAAGCGCTAGATGAGCAGGCACAGAGCTTTATCATTTTAGATAAGGTCTCAGGTGAGTGTTTCAATCTGTTCTATCGCCATTGCAAAACAGCAATGGATGGTTTTCCTGAGAGTGAGCGAGGGAAGTTAGTTCCAGAGAGTCACATTCCAGGGGTGTTGTGGAACTGGTCTGAGGTTTTACGGCTTATGCGAGAAGACTCTCGCTATGAAGAGTAAGCAGGCTTTGGTGCAAAAGGTATTTCTCCGGTTGTAACTGCTGAGGGAAAGATTATAAGAAGGAGACAGATCACATTTTCTGAGGCGTATTTTTATTAGCCGAAATGATGAGGCATAGAAAGGGGTTTTGTTTTTATTGGTTTGGCTAAGCTTTCGATTTTATTTGTATGAAAGTACTCACCATATGTCTCGCAGAGCACGTGTCCTGATGCCGGGAGACCGAGCAAACATTAAATTTTTCAGGTGGGAACGTGGTCTGTCCCCATTTTTTTTGTCCTCATTTTTCCGATAGTTAGGAATGGTTATGAGCAGTGGCGGCACACTAATAGAGAGATTTGTCGATCAAGAGTTGGACGATAGCGTTCGTTCTATTTTGAAAGATGCCTTTGATGAACGGATGCGCTCAGAGGGCGTTCTGCTAAGGGAGTTCGAGTTTAATTGCTTTGACGTTGCTCTAGATTTTGAGAAAGGTATTGTCACCTTGCATGATGTTCTTTCCGCAGGAGGGAGTAGTTCTCTTGATTTAGCTATGAGTGATTTTATCTCTACTTGCGGTTTGAACGTCTCTTGTTAGCTGGGATAATGCGAGATAACGGGGACAGACTACGTTCCCTGTATAGCAAACGTGGTCTGCCCCCCAATTCCCTCCAGTGAGGCTTAGTCAATGAGTACGGTTGAGTTTCGCGTTGAGGATGGGAGACTTTTCATTGCTGGACAGTTGGTTGATCTTCCCTGTGCGGTTGGTGAAGTTGTGGAGTGTGGTGATTTTCTTGCGGTTAGGGTTGAACCAGCGATTGGTGTTATTTTTAATAGAAATGTATTTGCGATAGCAAGAAGTGGAAAAGTTCTTTGGCAAATTGCAGAAAGTCCTCATGGGACCGAGACGGACAAACCCTACGTCGTGATTTTTCGTGTTAAGGATGAGGGCTTGGTTGCGGCTAATTGGAATGGAGTTGACTATTTGGTAAATTTGGAGTGTGGCAGTATTTCTACAAAAACCTTTAATAAATAGAAAATAAGATAACGGGGGCAGACCACATTTTCTACACGTCTCGGGTGGAGTTTGGTTGCAAATTACTGGGGTGCTCTAAAATCCAAGGTAGTGCGCCATGAGTGAAATTATTTATCCTCGTCGTAAAGTTTTCCTGGCTTTTTTTCTTTGTCCGCTAATGCTTGGATTCATTGCTGGAATTATCAGAACAGTAACAGTGCTCACCGAGTTGGTGAGTAATCCAAAATTGCTGGGTTCGGTTAGGGGGGCTGAATTGCTGTTGATGCCGTTTTTGACCCCGCTTCTCATACAGTTGGCTTTCTTCCTGCCGTTTCTGGGTTACGCATTGGTGATTGTATTAATTAAAGTAAAGAAGACACTTCGTAATTGCATGGTTGTTTCCTTTTTTGGAAGTTGTGTAGCCGCGTCGTGGGTGTTTTTGTTTATTTCAAATGTGGTGCAAAACATCAAGGGGGCTCAGTATTCGGACTATGTTGTTGAATTACTGGTGCTGTTCGCCGCATCAATGGCTACCTGTTGGTTAACGGCCCATTTCTTTTTACCTGAGGGAAGTCGGGTTGAAGGTTAGAGGGGCTAACGGGGACAGACTACATTTCCTGTATAGAAAACGTGGTCTGTCCCCATTTTTCCTTGAAGCTATCGCTCAGAGGTTAGAAAGAAGTAATCAGAATGCTGTGGGGACAATAAATTTAATATCGGAAAAATCTGTGTGTCCTAGCTGTGCTGATATGATCAGGCGATTTTGCGATAGATATCCGAAACTTCAATTTAGTATATTTACAGTGGAGGATTAAAAGTGAAGGGTTGTCTTGAGTTTGATGATGTGGCTTCCTTGGTCCGGAGACTTTACAGTGATGCTATTGTAAACAAGAGGTTTCGGCCTGAGCAGGCGTTTGCGTATGTTCAGGATGAAACGGAAAGTATACATCGGGTTGACTCTCCTGGCATGAACGCGATTCTTCAAACTGCTATATATGTCGAAGGCGCCCGTCGTGGTCTTGAGTTGTCAAAGGATAGTCTGTACGCACAGGATATGCTGGAGGTTTTGTCCGATGTTTATCGAAAATGCACAGTTAAAGATTTAATAGAGGCTGGGGGAAGTGAGGAAAAACTGAAGCAGATTAAGTCAGAGATGGATTTTGTGATCGGTAAATTTTTAAATTAGAAAGAGATAACGGGGCGGGTCACATTTTTTGTGATGCCAAGTATAATTAGGATAGGCCACATTTTCTAAAGCATATTTTGATTGGCCGAAATGATAGAAAATAGAAAGGAGTTATATTTTACTTAGGTTGACTAAGCTTTCGGATTGACTTGTATGAAAGAGCTCGCCGTATGCCTCGCAGAGCAGGTATCTTGATGCCGGGAAACCGAGCAAACATTAAATTTTTCAGGTGGAAAACGTGGTCTGTCCCCATTTTTTCCTTGGTGTAAGTCCTCTTATCAGTCAAAAGATACGCGTTTATAAGGAAATCTATACGTCGTGAAGAAAATCACACTGCTACCACTGACCCTGGCTGTCGCATTGACCGGCTGCCATTCCAACGTCAGGGACTCTTCCCCCAGCCTGCTGAAAGACGGCATTCAACTGCGCCAGAACACGGTGACCGTAGATGCCCAGCACGCCAAGGTCATCATGAAAGCTACAGGCAGCACCCATCCTGTACAGTTTTCAGTCAAGCGTGCCGCCGATCCTGACCAGCGAATGGAGTTGCTTGGAACTGTAGTGGATTCGGGCCAGGGCAAGGTGTTCGGCTGGATAGCCAAACTCAACGAAGTGGCCAACAGTGCCACGGTCAAACGCTTCCCGCAGTTGGAAGCACAGGCCGATGCCGATAAGGCGTTTCAGGTGTCGGGATATTCGAATAGCAGGGTGGCAAGCGGCTTGTATAGCTGCGGTCCGCTGCAAAGTTCCTTCATCCCGGAAAGAGCCAAGGTTTACCTGGTTGAGTTCCAGTTTATTGGCTCCGATTGCGAACAGCATGTTTACGATGTCACCCAGCCTGATCAACGTATTCCCGTGGCGAGCGTACCTGCGGTGTGAAAGGGATTCATCTATTGCTCACGCGATAAAAAACGGGCGACCCAAAAGGTCGCCCGTTTTCATTGGCGGCGCCGTTTTTGCTGAGAACAGTGCCGTTCTCCTGGGACCTAAACGCGAGCCTACCGCGATCTGCTCCGCGTCAAACGACGTAAATTGACCCCGAAATTCTGCTGATCTAGTATGCGGCATCATTGCGCCATCATTCTGGATTCAGGGACCGAATATGCTGTCCAGAGCCATCACGGCAAGCCTTCTACTGGTATTGGCCGGTTGTACCAACATCAAAGTCGAGCCGGTCGCTCCTCAATACAAAATCTCCCAACTCTGCATCGAAGAGAACCCGAAAGTGGTGGTGGGCGATTTCGTCGATGGCCTGCAGACGCTGTTGCGCAAGCACAACATCGACAGTCGGCTTTACGCGACGCCCATTCCGGACAGTTGTGAGTATCGCCTGACTTACACCGCTATTCGTTCCTGGGACTTTTCCCCGTACTTGTCCGATGCCAATGTCCGGCTCTTCAAGGGCGATCAGCAGATCGGTTTCGGGCAATACCACCTGACGGGCGAGGGCGGTTTTGATCCGTCCCAAGTGGCGTCGGTCGAGGAAAAGATGGGGTCGGTGATCAACCAGTTACTGGGGCAAAACAAATGAGCGCAGCAATGAAAAGTATTCCGGCGTTGTTGCTCATGCTGTTGTTGGCCGGCTGCGGTCACACTAGCTCCAGCCAGCCTTATTTCGAGCCACCGGCGCCACCTCAGGGCAAGGCGTTGGTTTACATGATGCGGACCCAGGTCATTCAAGGCAGCTTTTATGACAGCGTGTTCAGCATCAATGACAGTGCGGTGGTGGGGCTTAATGACAAGACCTATTCCTGGGTGTTGGTGAGTCCGGGCCTGCACAAGGTATCGGCCGGGCCGCGTCCGCATCCCCGAAACGTATTTCTGACCCTCTCGGTCGAGCCAGGTAAAGAGTACTTCGTTGAATACACGCAGGAGTACGCGGCGGAGATGGTTCGGGTGCGGGATGCCAAGGACGGGAAAGCCATGGTGAAGGGGTATTCGTATATACCTGTGAAGTAGCCGATAGCGGTGTGTCAGTTGTATCGGCGTTGATTGTAAGTGAGTCATCGCGAGCAAGCTTGCTCCTACAGGAATTGCGGTGTTCGCGGACATTGTGTCCGGCCCTGACCGCTGAGGGAGCAAGCTGGTTCGCGAAGGTGTGGTCTACCCCCCATGGCAGCAGCTCGAATTCACCTTGTCTTCATACCTGTCGTGATGCCGTACCCATTCCATGATCTGCTCTTCGTTGCGCCCCTTGGGCGTCAGGTCGAGGTAGTTATAGGCGCCGACCAGCATGTCCAGGCCACGGGCATAAGTTGAATAGGTGTGAAAAATCTCGCCTGCTTCGTTGCGATAAAACACGCTGAGACCTGGGAGTTCTTCTTCGGCGCCGTCAGTTTTTTCGTAGTTGTAGGTGGCCTTTCCAGCAGCAACATCTTCAGCTCGGGCCGAGACGCCAAAGTCGTAGTTGAAGTCGCAACCTTCTGACGACACCCAATCGAATTTCCAGCCCATGCGTCGCTTGAACGCCTGGAATTCGGCGAACGGTGCGTGGGAAACCGCCACCACCGCCACGTCGTGATGCGCCAGATGCTGGTTGGCGCCGTCGATGTGGTCGGACAGGAATGAGCAACCAGGGCAGCCTTCGTCCCAGCCGTCGGCAAACATGAAGTGGTAGATGACCAGTTGGCTGCGACCGCCGAACAGGTCGGCCAGCTTCAATTCACCATTGGGGCCCTGGAAGTGATAGTCCTTGTCGATTTTCACCCAGGGCAGGGCGCGGCGTTCGGCGCTGAGTTTGTCCCGTTCCCGGGTGAAGGCTTTTTCGTGGGCCAGGTGTTGTTTGCGGGCGGTGAGCCATTCTTCTCGCGACACGACCGGATGGTTCTGAACGTTCATCGGGCTTTCTCCTGCGCAATGCTGGGCGGTGACTGACACAACCTTGTCGTTTGACCTATGCCAAATTCGACATACCGCCGGTCAGCGCCGTTAAAGAACTGCGCTGAACGGCGGCGAGCGCTGTCGGTCACAAGCTATGAAGGCCATCACACTCACAGGTTTTGGAGGTTGGACAGGATGACGACTTATAACTGGGATTTGATTGAACGCCTGCTGCACGAAGTGCAGAACGCAGCACCCAGCTTCACGCCACGGCCCTATGCCGAGCAGTACGCGGCGGAGAAAGCCACGGAGGGCGAAGAGCCTGAGAACCTGGATCACCTGAAAGCGGTGGCCGGCGAGTATGAAAAGTTACTGTTGGCGCGTGGCTACATCGAGCCTCGACCTGAAGAGCAGGGTGGAACCGGTTCGAATTACAGGCTGACGATGCGGGGTTCGAGGTTGTTGAGCCTGATCGACAGCAGCATTCCAGGCAATGATCATCCGCGGCAGGTGCTGGATGAGCAGGACGATGCCCTGGAAGAGGTGACGTTTGATGAGGTGGCGTCCCACGCGCAGATTGCCTGAAGAACTTCGATTACCAATGTGGGAGTGAGCCTGCTCGCGATGGCGGTGTGTCAGTCGACATCGATGTTGTCTGAAACACCGCCATCGCGAGCAGGCTCGCTCCCACATTGTTTTTGTGTTGTTCTTAGCTCTGTTGTGCTGCCTTAAGGCACTTCAAGTCGTTGAAGTCTATGCGCACCCCTTCGATTTTTTTCAGCAGCCGCTGGCGTTGAGCCGGTGTGCTTTCGGCCATCAAATCCACAAACAGGCTTCGTGCCTGAGCTTCGGTGTTGGCGTAGGCCTTGCGGTAATCGGCTGTCCATAAGCTCTCGCGATTCACCAGAAGCGTCTCGATGCGCTGTGGGAATCCTGGACTCTGACGCTGCGCAACCGCCGCACTGAACTGTTTCTGCCAATGCACGCGGTTGGCAATCCATTGCGTGTTCTGGTCGCCCAACGCATTTGACCAGGCTACGACCCGTTGTTGCTGGGTCGGGCTCAGCGGTCCGATCCAGCCATCCAGACGTTTTTCCATGCGCTCGCTACGTTCCTTGATCTGCTGAACGAGCGACGGTTTTACGTAGTCCTGCTGGCGTTTGCGCTGGTCCTTGGCAAAGGCTTCGTTCATTTCCGCGACTTGTTTGTCGTCCAGCCCCTGCAACAACTCGATGGCTGACGGGGTGATTTCCCGGGCGGTCTGGGCGATGGCTTGTTTGGCTTCCTGGGTGCGGGATTGCAGCGCGGCGTCGGTGACCTGATTGGTTTCGACCATCACCTGCAAACGGTCCAGCCAGTCGAGATAGCCTGGCAGTTGCGTGGTGCAGTGCCAGCTCAGGTGTTCCTTGAGGCGCTCGTTGAACCAGCCTTTCTGCTCGCCGTTCATGTCCAGGTAATCGCTGAGCGTCCACGGGATGATCACGTCGAGGTTGCGATAGGCCAGGCCCATGCGGCTGCAGGCACCGAGGGCAAGACTGAGGGTGATGACGACGGCGAGACACTTCAACCAGCGCGACATGGGCGAGTCCTTGCGAAAGCGTAGGTTCTCATGTGATCGCAGGATGAGCCTGCCAGTTCAGCCAATCAATAAAACGCGCGTTCAGCCTTTAAGGTGACCAGGCCATTGCACTGACTGTTGTGCCCGGAATAGGCGGAGCTACCGGCGAATGCTCGGCATCGAGGGCCGTTCGTCGATTTTTGAAATATTGATGGGGTTTGGCGGGGTGTTGCGGGGAGGGTTCCAGTCCAAGCGCTTCGAAGCTCAAAGCGCTTAGGGACCAGGTAACGCGGGTGTTATTTTTTGCCCAAGGTAATCTGCTTGGACGGGCCGAACGTCTGGCCGCTGACGCCTTTGGCAATTTGCTGGATCTCGCCGCCGGATTTGAGGAACGCAGCAATCTGATTGTTGATCGATTCGCTGGTTTCAACGGCTGGAGCTGGCTTTGCTTTGCTGGTGGATGCTTTTACGCGCATGGCGGCCATTAACCTGTAGAAAATTAACTTGGCCACGCATCGTACAGGAAATACTTGACAATTGCTTGGCAAATATCCCCCTGAAATACACATCACAAAAGCGCCATTAATCGCAAGTTATTATTCGAGTTATGTCCCTAAGCTGCTGTTTTAAATAAGAACATCGGTAGGGAAGAATGGATTTTTACCTGGCTGGAAGGGCGATGAATCGACAGGTCGGCCTGACGAGCGGCCAGACCCGCCTGTCAAACCCCAGGAAAATTAAGGCCCCCAGAGGATTTTCTCGCGCCACCGGGCCGGGCGCCGAACGCGGCCTGCAAAAACGGGTAGAATGCCGCCCACGCAATGAGGGTATTGGAAATGGCTTTAGTCGGGCGTTACAACAGTTTGCAAGTGGTTAAACACACTAACTTCGGTTTATATCTGGACGGTGGTGCGGACGGCGAAATCCTTCTGCCTAATCGTTATATTCCCAAAGATATTCCCAGCGAAGATGAAGACTGGCTCAACGTTTTTGTTTATCTGGACAGCGATGACAAACTCATCGCAACTACCGAAAAGCCGAAAGTTCAGGTCGGTGAATTCGCCAGTTTGAAAGTCGTTGAAGTCAACAGCATCGGCGTCTTCCTGGATTGGGGCTTGCCGAAGGATCTGTTGCTGCCGTTTTCCGAAGAAAAGCGTCAGATGACCGCGGGCGAATATGTCGTGGTGCATGTCTACCTCGACAAGCACACCCGTCGTATCACCGCGACCGCGCGTCTGGACCGTTACCTGGACAAGACCCCGGCCAACTACACCCCTGGCCAGGAAGTTGATCTGCTGGTTGCCGAAGCCACCGATATGGGCTTCAAGGCAATCATCAACAACAAGCACTGGGGCTTGATCCACAAGAACGAAATCTTCAAGTTCATGCGCGCCGGTAAAGAAGAGAAGGGCTTCATCAAAGAAGTCCGTGCCGACGGCAAGATCAGCCTGAGCCTGCAACCAGTGGGCGAAGAAGCCGCCACCAGCCTGAACTCGAAGATCCTCGCCAAGTTGCGCGACAACAACGGCGCGCTGCCGGTGAGCGACAAGAGCGATCCGGCGGTGATCACCAGCATGTTCGGTGTCAGCAAGGGCAACTTCAAGAAGGCCATCGGCGCGTTGTACAAGAATGGCCAGATCGTCATTCATGCCGATCGCATTGAACTGAAGTGACGTCGCGCAAGATGGCGTCCGTGGTGACTTGAAGGTCTCCCACAGGCTACTTTTTCTGGCCATCTGGTTAATAATCGACAGCATAAATATTTGCCCCGACCTTGAGTCGGGGCTTTGCTTTCTACTGTGAGTCACTGCCATGGATTGTATTGTCGAGGTGTTCCGGTGAGCGCCAGCCGGCGTAGCGCCGATGGGTTTGCCCTGCAAGTGATGGTCGGGTTGTGCCTGATCTGGGGCGTACAGCAAGTCATGATCAAGTGGGCGGCGCCGGACATCGCGCCGGTCATGCAGGCGGCCGGTCGGTCAGGCATTTCTGCGTTGCTTGTAGGATTGCTGATCTGCTGGAAGGGCGGTTGGGATCAGGTCAGCCATACGTGGCGCGGTGGATTACTGGCCGGCGCGCTGTTTGGACTGGAATTTTTCTTCATTTCCGAAGGCTTGCAGCTGACCACGGCCGCACACATGTCGGTGTTCCTTTACACGGCGCCGATCTTCACCGCGTTGGGCGTGCACTGGCTGTTGCCGAGTGAGCGTTTAAGACCGGTGCAATGGTTGGGGATTTTTCTGGCGTTTGTCGGGATTGCCATCGCGTTTGCCGGCGGGGTGTCCTGGGACAACCTCGATCACCGCATGTTGATGGGCGATGCGCTGGGCGTATTGGCCGGTGCCTCCTGGGGGGCTACCACGGTCGTGGTGCGGGCCTCGCGCCTGTCGGAAGCGCCAGTGACGCTCACGTTGTTCTATCAGTTGATTGTCGGTTTCGTCGGCCTGCTGCTGATCGCGATGCTCAGCGGCCAGGTTACCCACGTCAGTCTGACCACCGTGGCCGTGGCCAGCGTGTTGTTCCAGGGGCTGGTGGTCTCGTTTTTCAGTTACCTGACGTGGTTTTGGCTGTTGCGCCGGTATCTGGCGGCGAACCTCGCGGTGTTTTCGTTCATGACGCCGTTGTTCGGTGTCACGTTCGGTGTGGTGTTGCTGGGTGAGGCGCTGAGTCTCAACTTTGTCATCGGTGCCGTGCTGGTGCTGCTCGGCATTACGTTTGTCAGCGCTGAGCAGTGGGTGCGCCGTCGTTTGCGCAAAGCCCTTGGCCAGCAGTGACCGGTCAACCCAGGGTGTCGATCCAGGCCCAGGCGATTGCCTGAGCTAATGGTCAGGTATTTTGATCAATTCAGTAACAGATCATTGCGGATTTTGCCGAGCATTTCGTAGGACTTCGGACTATTATCAGTGCGAAGGGGCTACAGAATTTCAGCCGCTCGGCACTACCCTGAAGGGGGCACCATGAAAGAGAAAATTCAAAACTGGCTGCATGACCTGGGTGTCGCACTCGGTTTGATCGAACCGCCTCTGCAACCTGTGCCTATTCGCACTGACGATGAACAGCGTCGACGCCAGCAGCGTCGTCGGTAACGTCAAGGTCTGGAACACCGCAGCCGTGTTGTAGCAGCTGTCGACGGCTGCATTCGGCTGCGTAGCAGGTGTAAATTCAAAAGTCGGGCGAAATCAGTGTCGCCCGATCTCCATCAAAAACCGACTCAGATCATTCGCCGTCCTGGCGATTTTGAGCATCCGCTCTTCTTCGGCGCTAAATGCCTGTTGTTTTCCCTGGTGTCGAGTACAGCAGGCTTCAGCCATGCGAGCGCTGCCACTCATCAATCATCGTGCGCAGATGTTCCCCGGAAAAACTGCCGAAATGCCCGCCATGCACGGTGCGGATCGGCAACTCACGCAAGCGCTGCAGACTGCGCGCGTAGTCGTTGAGGTTGGAATGGTAAGCGTCTTCGATCAGCGGCCCGTCGTAGATGATGTCGCCGCTGAACAGGGTTTCGGTCGCCGCTTCATACAGGCTGATGCCGCCCGGTGAATGTCCTGGCGTGTGCAGCACCTGCAATACGCGATTGCCCAGATCCAGCACGTCACCTTCCTCGATCATTCCCGTGGCCGGCGCGGCTTTGACCCGGTACTCGGCGTAGCACAGCGGGCAATCAGGATGCGCCTCGAACATATCGTCGCCGACGAATGCCCGGCTCAAATCGTTTTCGCCGTCAGGTGCCGCCAGGATGTCGGCCTCGGCCGGATGCACCAGGCGTTCGGCAAATTCGTGATGGCCGGCGATGTGGTCGAAATGGCAATGACTGGCCACCGCCACCAATGGCCGTTCGGTAATCCACGGCAGTTGCTCGCGCAGGCTCACCAAACCGGAGCCGCTGTCCAGCAGCAGGTCCTTTTCACGGCCCTGAATGTGCCAGAGGTTGCAGCGGTAGAAGGGACGGATGTAAGGCTCGTGAATCAGACGGATGCCGTCGCTGAGTTGCTTGACCTCGAACCACTGATCGCGAGAAACAATCTTCATCAAAGGTTTTCTCCAGACGAAAAAAAACGGGTGTGGCAACCGACGCCACACCCGTCGAAGAAAGCATCAAGTCGTTATAGAAAGCTTAGATGGCGTTCGCCACCGCAGCCGGGCGGCGAGACATCAGGCTCACCACAATGAAGCTCACCAGACCTGCGAGCAGGCTGTAGTAGATCGGGGTGTTGGCATCCAGACCGTCCTTGACCATGAACAGCAGAGCGGTTGCGAAGCCCAGGCCCATGCTGGCGATGGCGCCGGCGGTAGTGGCGCGTTTCCAGAAAATCGCACCCATCAGCGGGATCAGCATGCCGCCGACCAACAGGTTGTAGGCCAGGGTCAGGGCGCTGATCACATCGTTCACCACCAGGGCGATACCCAGCACGACAATACCGGTCAGCAGCGTCACCAGGCGGTTCAGGCTCAGGCTCGACTGTTTACCGCCACGCAGTTTAGGTAGCAGGTCTTCGCTCAGAGTAGTGGCGGCAGCCAACAGGCCTGCGCTGGCGGTGGACATCATGGCAGCCAGTGCAGCGGCGATGACCAGGCCACGGATACCGTCAGGCAGCGACAGTTTGACGATGGCGGCGAAAGCGTTGTTGACGTTGTCCAGATCCGGGATCAGTACGTGAGCGGCCATGCCGATCAGGGCGCACGCCAGACCGTAGATGATGCAGTAGAGGCCTGCGGCAGTACCGGCGTATTGCGCGACCTTGGCGGTCTTGACGGTGAACACCCGTTGCCAGATGTCCTGACCGATCAGGATGCCGAAGAAGTAGATCACGAAGTAGGTGATGATGGTGTCCCAGCCGATGGTGGTGAAGCTGAAGCTCGCCTCCGGCAGTTTGGCCACCAACTGATCCCAGCCGCCGACGCGGTACAGGCAGATCGGCAACAGGATGAACATCAGGCCAACGGTCTTGATGACGAACTGGACGATGTCGGTCAGGGTCAGGGACCACATGCCGCCGATCGCCGAATAAATCACCACCACGCCACCGCCGACCAATACCGACAGCCAGAACGGCAGGTCGAACAGCACTTGCAGCACGGTGCCGATGGCCAGGATCGAAACCACGCCGATCATCAGTGCATACGCCAGCATGATCACCGCGCTCGCGGAGCGGGCCATCGGGTTGTAGCGTTTTTCCAGCACCTGGGTAACGGTGTAGATTTTCAGTTTCAGCAGCGGTTTGGCGAGGAACAGGTTCAGCGCCACGATCCCGCAACCGAGGGCCGCGCAGAGCCAGAAACCGGAAATGCCATGGACGTAGCCCAGGCGCACGGTGCCGACGGTAGATGCGCCGCCCAGAACGGTAGCGGCCATGGTGCCCATGTACAGGCTTGGGCCGAGGTTACGACCGGCGACCAAAAAGTCTTCGTTGGTCTTGGCCTTGCGCATGCCGTAGTAGCCGAGTATCAGCATCGCGGCGGCGTAGATGAGTACGACGAATAAATCCAATGCCATGATGGCGTGTCTCCGATTGTCTTTTTTATGGTGAGGCGAAAATCAATCCCTGTGGAAAAACCATCTCTGTAGGAGCGAGGCTTGCCCGCGAATGGAGCGCCGCGGACAGTCAGGCAGACCGCGTCATCGTTCTTCGCGGGCAAGCCTCGCTCCTACAGGTAATGCGTTTGCCACAGGTAATGCGTTTAATCAGGCGGCTTGTCGCAACGCCGGTTTACCGAGCGAATCCGTGCTCTTGCTGCGTGGATCATTCGGGCCGAACACCGCAGCCGATTCCGGGAACAGGCTCAGCAGCGCCAGGTACACCAGCGACGCCAGGCCGAGGGTTACCGGCAGGCTGATGTCGATGCCATCCGCCAGGTTCCCCAGTACACCCACGAATTGCCCCGGCAGGTTCACAAAGCACAAACCGACCAATGCACTCGGGATCCAGGCACCCAGCCCACGCCAGTTCCAGCCGTGGGTGAACCAGTAACGACCGCCTTTCTCGCCGCGGGTGAACACTTGCAGGTCATCCGGGCAATAGAAGCCGCGGCGCACCAGCAGGCCGATGATCATGATCACCATCCACGGAGTGGTGCAGGTGATGATCAGCACGGCGAAGGTCGACACGCTCTGCACCAGGTTTGCCGCAAAGCGTCCGATGAAGATAAAGGCAATCGACATCACACCGATCAACAGGGTGGCCTTGACCCGCGACAGCACACGCGGGAACACGCTGGACATGTCCAGCCCGGTGCCATACAGCGAGGTGGTGCCGGTGGACATGCCGCCGATCACCGCAATCAGGCACACCGGCAGGAAGAACCAGCTCGGCGAGACGGCCAGCAGGCCGCCGACGTAGTTGTTCGCGGCGATGTAGTCCGGCGCCTTGATCGCTACGATAGTGGCGGTGGCGAGGCCGAACAGGAACGGGATGAACGTTGCGATCTGCGAGATCACCACCGCGGCCATGATCCGGCGCTTGGAGGTTTCACGCGGGATGTAACGCGACCAGTCGCCGAGGAACGCGCCGAAGGAAATCGGATTGCTCATCGCCACCAGCGCAGCGCCGATGAAGGCAGCCCAGAAACCCGGTTGGCCCATGCTCACGGTGCCGGCGTAGTTCACATCGAAAGGACCGGCGAAAGCGAAGATGCCCAGCAGGAACAGCAGGCTGGCGCTCCACACCGCGATCTTGTTGACCCACAGCAGGAAACGGAAGCCGTAGATGCAAACTGTCAGCACCAGGATCGCGAACAGACCGTAGGCCAGGCCCAGGGTCAGGTCGGTTTCCGGCAGGCCGATCAGGCGTTTTGCGCCACCGATCAGCGCATCACCCGAACTCCACACCGAGAGCGAGAAGAAGGCGATAGCGGTCAACAGCGACAGGAACGAACCGACGATCCGCCCGTGCACGCCGAAGTGCGCACCGGAAGACACGGCGTTGTTGGTGCCATTGATCGGGCCGAACAGGCCCATCGGCGCGAGGATCAGCGAGCCCAGCAACACGCCCAGCACAATCGCCCAGACGCCCGCCTGGAATGACAGGCCGAACAGCACCGGGAAACTGCCGAGCACGGCGGTGGCAAAGGTATTGGAACCGCCGAAGATCATCCGGAACAAGTCCGTCGGGCCTGCGGTGCGTTCGTTGTCCGGGATCTGTTCGACCCCGTAGGTTTCAATGTGCGTAAGGCTTTGGTCGTTGTTGTTGTTATTCATGATCTGCTCCGATCATAAAGGCGCGCTCATCGTGTGTGAGCGTCACCTGTTTGGCTAAGGGGTTGGCAGCCCTTCCGGCATTGCGGACAAATGTTCGTGGCAGGCCAGCCATAGGCCTTGTTGTTCTTGGCCAGACGCTTGTTTCTTGAAAACAATCGTCTCGCGCTCCTGGCTGAAGTGTTGCTCCCCTTGCATGCGCAGCTCGGTGGCCACGTCATGGATGAAAATCGCGACGTCACCCTGCAGGCTGACGAAAGCGTTGCTCGAGGTGCACGACAGCACCTCGAAGCCATCCTCGGCACGCCAGGTGTCCCACAACGCCTGATAGGCATCGCGCGACAGCAGAGGCTGCTCGAGGGTGTAGAAAACGAAGCTGGCGTCAAAGCTGAAGGCGCCGAAGTAGGCTTCGCGATCGTTACGGGCAAAGGCTGCCACCAGATCGGCGGCAGCGTGCAGAACCTGATCACGCTCGTTCATGATCAATCCTCAGCGGTGGGCCACGCCAGGCAGTACGCAGAGCATTTCGTACAGCAGGTTGGCGCCCAGCAGCGAGGTGTTGCCGGTGGTGTCATAAGCGGGCGAGACTTCTACCAGGTCGCAACCGACCAGGTCGAGACCTTGGCAGCCACGAACGATCTCGATTGCCTGAATGGTGGTCAGGCCGCCGATTTCCGGAGTGCCGGTGCCAGGTGCCCAGGCCGGGTCGATACCGTCGATATCGAAGCTCAGGTACACCGGACCGCCGCCGACTTTCTCGCGAACTTCGGCCATCAGGGGGGCCAGGGATTTGTGCCAGCATTCTTCGGCCTGAACCACACGGAAGCCCTGATTGCGGCTCCAGTTGAAGTCATCGGCGGTGTAGCCCTGAGCGCGCAGGCCAATTTGCACTACACGGTCGCAATCCAGAAGACCTTCTTCGACGGCGCGACGGAAGGTGGTGCCGTGGGCGATTTTCTCGCCGAACATGTGATCGTTCACATCGGCGTGAGCGTCGATGTGCACCAGGCCGACCTTGCCGTGCTTTTTGTGGATGGCACGCAGGATCGGCAGGGTGATGGTGTGGTCGCCGCCGAGGGTCAGGGGGATCACATCGTGTTCAAGGATGTTGTCGTAGGACTCTTCGATGATCCGCACGGCGTCGAGCAGGTTGAAGGTGTTGATCGCGATGTCGCCGATGTCGGCAACCGACAGCGAGTCGAACGGTGCTGCGCCGGTGGCCATGTTGTACGGGCGGATCATGACCGATTCGGCGCGGATTTCACGCGGCCCGAAACGGGTGCCAGGGCGCAGGGAAGTACCGATGTCCAGTGGGATGCCGATAAAGGCAGCGTCCAGGCCGGCAGCGGTAGGTACATGGGGGAGTCGGAGCATGGTGGCGATGCCGCCGAAGCGCGGCATTTCGTTGCCGCCCAGTGGTTGGTGAAGAATCTTGTCCACGGGTAGGGCCTCATCGTCGTTGTTTTATTTATGTCGGTTGCACCGCACCGGGGAGGCTCGGGCACCGTTAGGGGCCGATTCTGCGAAATGTAGTGGCCGGGAAGAATCGCTACGGACAAATACTTAGTTCAGATTTTTCTAAACTAATGGCGGGAGGGGGGATAGACTTCCCGGCTTGAGGGATGGGTTGTCCATGCAACCGAATCGCCGGCAAGCCGGCTCCTACAGGTTGAGCATAATCGTCAATGCTGCACGACCCTGTAGGAGCCAGCTTGCTGGCGATCGGTTGCGCAGCAACCGCCGTCAAACAACGCGGACTCACCGATACACGCTACGGAGCCCCCATGGCCAACGCTTTACCCGACCTGAAACTATTACGCATCTTCGTCAGCGTGGTCCGCCATCAGGGGTTTGCCAACGCTCAGCAAGAGCTCAACCTCTCGACCTCGGCGATCAGCACCTACATGAGCCAGCTCGAAGCGGCCCTCGGCCTGGTGCTGTGCCATCGCGGGCGCGGCGGTTTCAGCCTGACCAGTAAAGGCGAGCTGTTCCATCAGGAAACCCTGCGCCTGCTCGGCGAACTCGAAGGCTTCGAGCAATACGCGGCGGCGCTGAAGGGCGAATTGCGCGGTACGCTGAACCTCGGCGTCATCGACTCTACCGTCAGCGACAAGGCCTTGCCGTTCGCCGAAGCCATCGGCGCCTACAGCCAGGAACACCCGGCCGTGCATTTGCACCTGTCGGTGATGAGCCCGTACGAGCTGCAACTCGGCGTACAGGACAACCGCCTCGATCTGGCCATCGGTGCGTTTTCCACGCGCATGAGCGGGCTGGTCTACATGCCGTTGTACCGCGAGCAACACTGGCTGTATTGCAGCAGCCGTCATCCGCTGTTCACCGAGCGGCGCATTCCCGAACAGGTCATCACTCAGCAGCGCATGGTCGGCCGCGGCTATTGGAGCCAGGCCGAACTGGCGCGCCACGGCTTCAAGCACAGTGCCGCGACCGTGGAAAGTATGGAGGCGCAGTTGATTCTGGTGCTGTCCGGCGCCTACATCGGTTACCTGCCGGAGCATTACGCCCAGGCCTGGGCCGACAAGGGTGATTTGCGCGTGTTGCTGCCGGCGACGTTCGGTTACCAGGCGCCGTTTTCGATGATCATGCGCCGGGGCCGCAGCCGCGAACCGTTGATCCAGACCTTCCGCGACCTGCTCAAGGCGCAGCTCAATCAGGCTTGAAACCATGTCCAGAATCCAATGCCCGCGCTGCCTGCGCCCGCAAACCCACTGCCTGTGCCCATTGATCCCGAGCCTCGACAGCCGCACTCGGGTGTTGCTGCTGCAGCATCCGAGCGAAGTGAACCATGCGCTGAACACCGCAAGGCTGGCGGCGTTGGGGTTGAACAATGCCGAATTGGTTGTGGGTGAGGTGTTCGAGGATTTGCCGGCGCTATTGAATCAGCCGGGCTATCAGGCGCGATTATTGTTTCCGGCCGATGATGCGCAACCGATGCAGGCTTACACCGCAAACGATGAGCCACTCTTGTTGGTGGTGCCGGACGGCACCTGGCGCAAGGCGCGCAAAATGCTGCACCTCAATCCGTTGCTGGCGGCATTGCCCCGAGTGACTTTGGTGGAGGGTGGCGTGTCGCGGTATCGCTTGCGCAAGGCGCCAGCGCCGGGGGCGTTATCGACGGTGGAGGCGATTGTGCAGGCGTTGCAGACGCTGGAAGCGCCTGTCAGTTTCGAGCCGTTATTGAAACCGTTCGAGGCGTTGATCGAGGGGCAGATTGCGGCGATGGGGGAGGAGGTTTTCCAGCGCAACCACGGTCCGAAATAATCGTTGGACTTGAAGGCCTCATCGCGAGCAGGCTCGCTCCCACAGTTGACCGGGTTCTTCCAGAAGAAACGCGATCACTGTGGGAGCGAGCCTGCTCGCGATGACGGTAAAACAATCAAAGAAAATCTCAGCAAAAACTACCTTTCCCGCATCGCCTCCGTCCGCGCTTTCAACACCGGTTTCAGCAGATAATCCAGCACACTTTTCTCCCCGGTAATGATATCCACCGTCGCCACCATCCCCGGAATGATCAGCAGTGGTTTCACATCCCCGCCCAAGTGGTTTTTATCGGTCCGCACCTGAATCAGATAGAAGCTGTTGCCCTTGTCATCAGTAATCGTGTCCGCACCAATCAACTCAAGCCTGGCACTCAACCCACCATAAATCGTGTAGTCGTACGCACTGAACTTGACCATCGCTTTCTGCCCCGGATGCAGGAACGCCACGTCTTGCGGGCGCACCTTGGCTTCGATCAGCAGGTTGTCTTCGATGGGCACGATTTCCACCATGTCGCTGCCCGGCTGGACCACGCCGCCGATGGTGTTGACCTTCAGCACTTTGATAATCCCGTGTACCGGCGATACCACCGTGGTGCGGCTCACGCGGTCGTCGATGGCGATGCTCGACGCGGTGATTTTCGACAGCTCGGTGCGTTTCTCATTCAGCTCCTTCGCCGCGTCCGAACGGAAGGTTTGTTCCGACTCGTCGATCTTGCTTTTGATCTCGTTGATCGCCGACTCGGCGCGAGGAATCGCCAGCGTCGTGGCATTCAGCGAGCCGCGAATCTCCACTGCGCTGCGTTTGAGCCGCAGGATTTCCACCGGCGACACCGCCCCGGTGCCCACCAGTGGCGCGGACATGTTCATTTCCTGTTGCAGCAGCGCCAGGCTTGAACTGTATTGCCCCTGTTTGGAGCGGAACTCCGCCAGTTCCTGGGTTTTCTGCCGCAGTTGTTCGGTCAGCGTGCGTTGCTCGCTGGCCAACCGGCGTTGCCGTTGTTCGTACAGCGAGCGCTCGTCCTCGGCCACTTGCGGGGCTTTGGCGATCACCTCCGGCGACAAACTGAACGGCCGTCCCTCGGCCTCGGCAGACAGGCGTTCGACCTGCGCGGTCAAGGCATAACGATCCGCTTCACTCTCGCCCTTGTTCGACAGAAACCGCGTGTCATCCAGGCGCAGCAACGTGTCGCCCTTGTTCACCATTTGCCCTTCGCGCACGAAGATTTCTGTGACGATGCCGCCCTCCAGGTTCTGGATCACTTGAACCTTGCTCGACGGGATCGCCTTGCCTTCGCCCATGGTGACTTCCTGCAACACGGCGAATTTGGCCCAGACCACGGCGCTGATGATCAACGCAGCGGCGAGCCACACGGTGATCCGCGACCAGCGCGGTGAATCCTGCAACGAAGCGCCGGCCGTTTCCGGCATGAACTCGCTTTCGGCGCTTTTGCTGAAGCTGTCGAAGTAGCCGCGTGAGCTTTGTGACGATGACATGAGCGGACTCCTAGACGGCCGCAGAGCCGACACGGCCCTTGCGCAGTGCATCGATGACCGCTTCTTTCGGACCGTCGGCGACGATCCGCCCGTTGTCGAGCACCACCAGCCGATCCACCAGGCTGAGCATCGAGGTGCGGTGGGTCACCAGCAGCAAGGTTTTGCCCTGGACCCAACCGTGAAGTTTTTGCCGCAAAACATCTTCGCTGCTGTTGTCCATGGCGCTGGTGGGTTCGTCGAGCAGCATGATCGGCGGGTCGAGCAACAAGGCGCGAGCCAGCAATACGGCTTGGCGTTGCCCGCCCGACAGCAACTGCCCGCGTTCGCCGACGGGCCGGTCAAACCCTTGTGGGTGTTGACGCGCGAGCTCGGTGACGCCGGTCAGTTCGGCCACTTCCAGCATCCGCGCATCGCTGATGTAGCGCGCGCCGAGTGTCAGGTTGTCGCGCAGGCTGCCGGCCAGCAACGGCAGGTCATGGGCGACATAACCGATCTGCTGGCGCAGGTCGGCGACGTCCAGTTGCCGCAGGTCCAGGCCATCGAGCAGCAACTGGCCTTCCTCCGGTTCATAGAACCCCATGACCAGTCGCCCCAAGGTGCTTTTGCCCGAACCGCTGCGACCGATGATGCCGACCCGCTCACCGGGTTTGAGGCTGAAACTGATGTTGGCCAGCGCTGGTGCATTCTGGCCGTTGTAGCGAAAGGTCACGCCGCTGACGTCGAGGGCGCCTTGCAGTTGCGTGCGCTCCAATGGCCGCTGTTTCGCATCGCGCTCCTGCGGCAGGCCCATCAGCGCATCGGTACTTTTCATCGTCAGTTGCGCTTGCTGATAGCGCGTGATCAGCCCGGCGATCTGCCCCAACGGTGCGAGTACGCGACTGCCAAGCATGTAGGTCGCCACCAGCGCGCCGACGCTGAGGTTGCCGGCGATGATGCTGTAGACCCCGGCGACGATGGTCGCCATGCCGGAGAACTGCTGGATGAACAGCGTGCCGTTGGTGGCCAGCGCCGAGAGGTTGCGCGCGTGGCTGTCGAGGCGGGTGAGGGCGCCGTGGGTGCTTTCCCATTTGTGCTGGCGCTCGCTTTCGGCGCTGCAGGCCTTGAGGGTTTCCAGGCCGCCGAGGGTTTCGATCAGCAACGCCTGGCGTTCGGCGCCGAGGGTCAGGCTTTTTTGCACGGTGTCGCGCAGCCTTACCTGAATCACCATTGCGAACAGGATCGTAATCGGAAACGCGAGCAACGGAATGACTACCAGCCAGCCACCGAGCAGGCCGATCACCACCAGCATCAGCACGGCGAAGGGCAGGTCGATCAGGCTGGTCAGGGTGACGGCGGTGAGGAATTCGCGCAGGCCCTGGAAGTCATGGATGCTCTGGGCGAAACCGCCGATGGTCGCCGGCCGCGCTTTCATCGACATGCCGGTGATGCGTTCGAACAAGGTTGCGGACAGGATCACGTCGGTCTTCTTGCCGGCGGTGTCCAGCAAGTGCGCGCGGACCACCCGTAACGCCAGCTCGAAACCGGTGCCGATCAGCAAGCCGATGGACAGCACCCACAGGGTCGAAGTGGCCTGGTTCGGCACCACGCGGTCGTAGGTCTGCATCACGAACAACGGCACCATCAGCCCCAGCAGGTTGATCAGGAAACTCGCCAGGATCGCATCGCTGTACAGCCACTTCGACAGCTTCAAGGTGTCGCGAAACCACGCCTCCACACGCGGCACCAGAGGCGAACGCAGGTCTTCGAGTTCATGCCGTGGCCGGGCGAACAAGGCCTGGCCGCTGTAGTTTTCGGCCAGCTCTTCACGGCTGACCCATTGCTCGCCGCCGTCGGCTTCGCTCGGCAGGATCAGCAGGCGGCCATCATCGCCAAAGCGACGCAGCACGGCGGTGCGACCGTTGTCGAGGATCAGCAGCACCGGCAGGTTGAGCGCAGAAATGTCGTCCAGTTCACGGCGCAACAAGCGCGCCTGCAAACTGGCCCGGGCCGCTGCGCGCGGCAGCAGGTCCAGGCTCAGGCGTTGGTGTGCCATTGGCAGCCCGGCACTCAGGCTGGCACGACTGACCGTCGCGCCATGAAGTTTGCAGAGAATCAACAGACCGTCCAGAAGCGGGTCATCGAAGCTCAGCCGCGGATCGACACCAGTGTTGCCGGATTCCATGCTGGTCACATTGCTCGCTCCAGTACGCTACTTCAGTTCAGGCAAACGGGCTTCGTTTTTCACTTCGGTCTGGGCAATCGCGTCGGCGGGCAGTACCACGCGTTGTTTGCTCAGCAACTGGCCCATGTTTGCCAGCACGCGGTACATCGAGAACTCCTCGGTGTAGCGCACTTCGGTATAGCGACGGTTGGCGTTGTAGAGTTCGTTTTCGCTGTCGAGCACGTCAAGCAGGGTCCGTTGGCCGAGGCCGAACTGGTCCTGATACGCCGCCCGTACACGGGTGGTGGTTTCGGCGTATTCGCGGGCGGTCGGGGTTTGTTTTTTCGCGTTGACCATGGCGTTCCAGGCCAGGTGAATGTTCTCGTTGAGCTGGCGCAGGGCGTTGTTGCGGATGTCCATGGCCTGGTTGATCTTGTGCGCGTCGGAGGCCAGTCGCGCCTTGTCGCTGCCGCCACGGAACAGGTTGTAGTTCATCACGACGCCGACGCGCCATTCGTTGTCGTGGCCTTCTTCACCGGCGATGTTGTTATTCGCCCCCACCGCGGCTTCAGCGTCGAAGCGTGGGTAGAACGGCGACTTGGCGACTTCGTACTGGCTCTCGGCCGATTGCACATCCGCCTGGGCCGATTTCAGGTACGGGTTGTTGTCGACCATGCTCTGTTGGGCATCCCGGATCGTGGCCGGCAATTCGCCGCGAATCGATGGTAGCGTTTCCAGTTCATCGGGCATGCGCCCTGTGACGGCGTAGAAATTCGCTTCGGCATCGGCCAGATCGACTTCGGCGGTGTCGAGGTTGTTTTCCGCGAGTGCCCGACGCGCCACGGACTGGTCGGCGTCAGCGGTGCTGCCGATCCCGCGCTGGGTGCGCAGGCCGATCTGGTCGTTGACGCGCAGGTGGGCTTGCAGGTTGTTCTTGGCCAGTGTCACCAGTTCGCGGCGCTTGAGCACTTCGAGGTAGACCTCGATGGTGCGCAGGGCCAGGTCCTGAGCGGTGCCCTGCGCGTAATAGGCCCGTGAATTAACCACGCCTTTGGTGCGCTCGACTTCGTTGGCCGTGTTGAAGCCATCGAACAGCATCTGCCGCAGACGCAGTTCCGATTGGGTGTAATTCAGGATTTCCGTGTGGTGATTGCCGAAGGCCCGGGTGTTGGTGTTATCGCTGTACCCGCGCCCGTACGAGGCGTTCAGGTCCACGGAAGGATAAAAGCCCCCCTTGGCGACTTTCACGTCTTCATCGGCCGACAGGCGGCTGTCCACCCGCGACGCCAGTTCCGGGTGGGTCGCAATGGTGCTCTGGATCGCCTCGGTCAGTGACATGGCGTGAGCCTGAGAAGTACAGGCCATCGCCAATAGAATCGCACTGCAGATGGGGTTCAATCGGCGCATGGGTACATCTCCCTGAGTCCTAATGGTGCTTATTAGTCGCCAATTATTTGACGACATTTATAGGTGAAACCGTTTCATGCTCTTTACAACAGAGCTAAGAACATTCTGGGAGGAATCTAAGAAGGATTTCTCATAAGGGTTATGCCAAAAAAAACTTATGCGCTCTGCAAAATCCAGCACATTGTTCACGTCGAAAGCCCTTGATTTATGAGCGTTAGGGCGCTCGAAAGGGCAAAAGGAAAGTTCCGCCCACATATCGACTAGGGCGTAGAAGTGCTGGAGGGGAGGGACGCGAAACGGTTTTCTTGGTGACGGTTTTTTGTCACTTGGTTGGTTCAGAACCGTTACGCATCGCTCACTGGACGAGGTGTTACCGAACAGGATCCCGATGCCTTTGATTGCAGAGGGTTTTATTCCGTAGCGGACACGTCGCCCGTGAGCGACACGCTTGGCGAGATAGTCGCCAGGGCAGTGGCTTGGTGTTGACGAGCTGCTCCCCGGAAGAGGCTCGCTGGCCACCGCTTTACCCATGAGCACGTTCTTCGCAAACAACAGGATGCCGACGGCAGTCGGCAGCGGAGGAAGTGCACATGGCTACGCTCATCGGTATCGTCAGTAAGGTCATTGGTCAGGTGTTCGCCCAGGGGAGCGACGGTACCCGGCGTGTGCTGATCGAGGGGGACCGGCTGTTTGCCGGCGATCAACTGATCACCGGGGCCGAAGGCGCGGTGGCGGTGCACCTGCAAAATGGCCAGGAACTGACGCTCGGGCGTGGCAGCAGTCTGCAAATGAACCCTCAGTTGCTGGTGGATCACGCCTCCCATGTGAATACACCTGAAGCGACTACGCCGACTCAGGCTCAACTGTCAGATGTCGAGCGAGTGCAAAAAGCCATCGCGGCGGGCGACGACCCGACCCAAACCGCTGAAGCGACCGCGGCGGGGCCGGGCACACCGGGTGCGCCCGGCGGTGCATTGGGTGGCGGCCATAGTTTTGTGCTGCTGGAGGAAGTGGCCGGGCGGGTCGATCCGACGGTCGGTTTTCCCACTGCGGGCTTCAATGGTGTTCCCGAATTTCCCCGGGAGCGCCTGGCCGGTGATCCGGACGCCGGTGATCCGGACAATGGCGGCAATGCGACCGCTGCACCGATTGTGGCGGATACCCCGGATCGTCCGGACATTCCGGATACTCCAGACAATCCAGACAATCCCGTCACCCTGGATGGCCTCGACGTAGAGGGCGGCGAGCTGACCGTCTACGAGAAAAACCTCACCTACGGCACCGACCCGGACGCTCCGGCGCTGACTCAATCCGGCACCTTCACCGTCACCGCGCTGGATGGCCTGCTGACCCTCACCGTCGGCGGCATCGCCGTGGTCACGGCGGGCGTGGCGGCGGGCTTCCCGCAATCGAGCGAGACCGACACCGGCGCGATCTTCACCATCACCGGTTACAACCCGGCGACCGGCGTGGTGAGCTACAGCTACACGTTGCGTTACGACAGCGACCACCCGAATCCCGGTGGTGCCGACAGCATCTCTGAACACTTCGACGTGGTGGCCAAGGATGTCGACGGCAGCACCGCAACCGGGCAGATCAACGTCAACATCGTCGATGACACACCGAACGCCAGCCCGGACGCGACCTCGGTGGTGGAGGGCGGCACCGTCAGCGGCAACGTGCTGTGGAACGACGTCGCCGGCGCCGATGGCCCCTTGCTCGGCGGTGGCGTGGTCGGCGTGCGCGCCGGCTCGGATACTTCGACCCCGGTCAACGGCGGCCTCAACACCCACATCAACGGCACCTACGGTTACCTGACCCTGGACGCCCAGGGCAACGCCGAATACCACAGCTACCCGAACGGGGTGAACGGCCCCGGTGCGACCGACGTGTTCACCTACACCCTGCGTGATAACGACGGTGACGAAAGCACCACGACCATCACCATCGACGTCACCAATGGCTGCATCAGCCCGGTCACCCTCAGCGGCCTCGACGCGTATGGCGGTGAACTGACCGTCTACGAAAAAAACCTCACCTACGGCACCGACCCGGATGCCCCGGCGCTGACCCAGACCGGCACCTTCAACGTCAACGCGCCGGATGGCTTGCTAACCCTCACCGTCGGCGGCATCGCCGTGGTCACTGCCGGCGTGGCGGCAGGTTTCCCGCAATCGAGCGAGACCGACACCGGTGCGATCTTCACCATCACCGGTTACAACCCGGCCACCGGTGTGGTGAGTTACAGCTACACGCTGCGTTACGACAGCGACCACCCGAATCCCGGTGGTGCCGACAGCATCTCCGAGCACTTCGACGTGGTGGCCAAGGATGTCGACGGCAGCACCGCAACCGGGCAGATCAACGTCAACATCGTCGATGACACACCGAACGCCAGCCCCGACGCGACCTCGGTGGTGGAGGGCGGCACCGTCAGCGGCAACGTGCTGTGGAATGACGTCGCCGGCGCCGATGGCCCCTTGCTCGGCGGTGGCGTGGTCGGCGTGCGCGCCGGCTCGGACACCTCGACCCCGGTCAACGGCGGCCTCAACACCCACATCAACGGCACCTACGGTTACCTGACCCTGGACGCCCAGGGAAATGCTGAATACCACAGCTACCCGAACGGGGTGAGCGGCCCCGGCGCGACCGACGTGTTCACCTACACCCTGCGTGATAACGACGGTGACGAAAGCACCACGACCATCACCATCGACGTCACCAATGGCTGCATCAGCCCGGTCACCCTCAGCGGCCTCGACGCGTATGGCGGTGAACTGACCGTCTACGAAAAAAACCTCACCTACGGCACCGACCCGGATGCTCCGGCCCTGACCCAGACCGGCACCTTCAACGTCAACGCGCCGGATGGCCTGCTAACCCTCACCGTCGGCGGCATCGCCGTGGTCACGGCGGGCGTGGCGGCAGGTTTCCCGCAATCGAGCGAGACCGATACCGGCGCGATCTTCACCATCACCGGTTACAACCCGGCGACCGGCGTGGTGAGCTACAGCTACACGTTGCGTTACGACAGCGACCACCCGAATCCCGGTGGTGCCGACAGCATCTCCGAGAACTTCGATGTGACGGCCAAGGATGTCAACGGCAGCACCGCGACCGGACAGATCAACGTCAACATCGTCGATGACACACCGAACGCCAACCCTGAGACAACGTCGGTGGTGGAGGGCGGTACCGTCAGCGGCAACGTGCTGTGGAATGACGTCGCCGGCGCCGATGGCCCCTTGCTCGGCGGTGGCGTGGTCGGCGTGCGCGCCGGCTCGGATACTTCGACCCCGGTCAACGGCGGGCTCAACACCCACATCAACGGCACCTACGGCTACCTGACCCTGGACGCCCAGGGCAACGCCGAATACCACAGCTACCCGAACGGGGTGAACGGCCCGGGTGCGACCGACGTGTTCACCTACACCCTGCGCGATAACGACGGTGATGAAAGCACCACGACGATCACCATTGACGTCAGCAACGGCTGCATCAGTCCGGTCACCCTCAGCGGCCTCGACGCGTATGGCGGTGAACTGACCGTCTACGAAAAAAACCTCACCTACGGCACCGACCCGGACGCACCGGCCCTGACCCAGACCGGCACCTTCAACGTCAACGCGCCGGATGGCCTGCTGACCCTCACCGTCGGCGGCATCGCCGTGGTCACTGCCGGCGTGGCGGCAGGTTTCCCGCAATCGAGCGAGACCGATACCGGTGCGATCTTCACCATCACCGGTTACAACCCGGCGACCGGCGTGGTGAGCTACAGCTACACGTTGCGTTACGACAGCGACCACCCGAATCCCGGTGGTGCCGACAGCATCTCCGAGCACTTCGATGTGACGGCCAGGGATGCCAACGGCAGCACCGCGACCGGGCAGATCAACGTCAACATCGTCGATGACACGCCGAACGCCAACCCTGAGGCAACGTCGGTGGTGGAGGGCGGCACCGTTAGCGGCAACGTGCTGTGGAACGACGTCGCCGGCGCCGATGGTCCCTTGCTCGGCGGTGGCGTGGTCGGCGTGCGCGCCGGCTCGGACACTTCGACCCCGGTCAACGGCGGGCTCAACACCCACATCAACGGCACCTACGGTTACCTGACCCTGGACGCCCAGGGCAACGTCGAATACCACAGCACCCCGAATGCCGTGAACGGCCCCGGTGCGACCGACGTGTTCACCTACACCTTGCGTGATAACGACGGCGACGAAAGCACCACGACCATCACCATCGACGTCACCAATGGCTGCATCAGCCCGGTCACCCTCAGCGGCCTTGACGCGTATGGCGGTGAACTGACCGTCTACGAAAAAAACCTCACCTACGGCACCGACCCGGACGCACCGGCCCTGACCCAGACTGGCACCTTCAACGTCAACGCGCCGGATGGCCTGCTAACCCTCACCGTCGGCGGCATCGCCGTGGTCACCGCAGGCGTGGCGGCAGGTTTCCCGCAATCGAGCGAGACCGATACCGGCGCGATCTTCACCATCACCGGTTACAACCCGGCGACCGGCGTGGTGAGCTACAGCTACACGTTGCGTTACGACAGCGACCACCCGAATCCCGGTGGTGCCGACAGCATCTCCGAGAACTTCGATGTGACGGCCAAGGATGTCAACGGCAGCACCGCGACCGGACAGATCAACGTCAACATCGTCGATGACACACCGAACGCCAACCCTGAGGCAGCGTCGGTGGTGGAGGGCGGCACCGTCAGCGGCAACGTGCTGTGGAACGACGTCGCCGGCGCCGATGGACCCTTGCTCGGCGGTGGTGTGGTCGGCGTGCGCGCCGGCTCGGACACTTCGACCCCGGTCAACGGCGGCCTCAACACCCACATCAACGGCACCTACGGTTACCTGACCCTGGACGCCCAGGGCAACGTCGAATACCACAGCACCCCGAATGCCGTGAACGGCCCCGGCGCGACCGACGTGTTCACCTACACCCTGCGTGATAACGACGGTGACGAAAGCACCACGACCATCACCATCGACGTCAGCAACGGCTGCATCAACGCGGTCAGCGACAATGGCGTAACCATCATCACCAACGTCCTGTCGGGCAACGTCACGGTGCCGGGCGACGTGCTGCTGGCCAACGACATCGATGCCAACGCCAACCCGCTGACCGTATCGCCAACCACCTTCAACACTGGCTGGATTGTCAAAGGTGCGGACTTTACCGGCAGCAACCCGAGCTACAGCTTCACCGGCAACAACGCTCAATCGGTGACCATCGCGCGCAGCGCATTCGTCGCCAACACCGCAGCCATGACCGCGGTGCTGGTGGTCAGCGGAGCGTTGGGCGAAGCCAAAAACAACAACGGCAACGGCAACGGCAACGGCAACAGCAACAGCAACAGCAACAGCAACAGCAACAGCAACAGCAACAGCAACAGCAACAGCAACAGCAACAGCAACAGCAACAGCAATGACGAGGACCACATCACCGTCACCCTCAAACAGGGTGAAACCCTGAACCTCGATCACAACCTGGCGGGCGGTCACGTCAGCATGGAGTACTCGGTCAACGGCGGCTCGTTCATCGGCATCGGTGATGGCCAGACCATCACCGCCGCAGTAGACGGCACCTACCAGATCCACATCATCAACATCGATGACGGCGGGCATGGCAACGGCAAGGGCGCGGAAAATTATCAACTGACCCTGACCGTCGACTACTCCGGCGCCCACAACACCACCCCGGACTATCACGGCGCCTACGCCGTCGACGACAGCACAGCGGTGACCATCAGCTATCAGGACGGACACACCCTCACCGGCACAACGGGTGACGACATGCTGGTGGCGGGCACTGGCAACAACGTGATCAACGCCGGCGACGGCAACGATGTGCTCACCGCCGGTGCGGGCAACAACGAGTTGCACGGTGGCGCCGGCAATGACTTGCTCTACAGCGGCGCGGGCAACGACCTGCTCGACGGCGGCACCGGTATCGACACCGCGAGCTACGCCCACGCCACCGCCGGGGTCAAAGTGGATCTGAGCCTGCTTGGCGCGCAAAACACTGTGGGCGCCGGCACCGATACCCTGACCGCCATCGAAAACCTCACCGGTTCCAGCTTCGATGACAAACTGACCGGCGACAGCCACAACAACATCATCACCGGCGGCCTCGGCAACGACGTGCTCAACGGTGGCGGCGGCGATGACGTGCTCATCGGCGGCCTCGGCAACAACACCCTCACCGGTGGTGCCGGTGCCGACTCCTTCCTGTGGCTCAAAGGCAACAGCGGCCACGACGTGGTTACCGACTTCACGCCAGGCACCGACAAACTCGACCTGTCGCAACTGTTGCAAGGGGAGAACGGCACGGCGGCGTCGCTGGATGACTACCTGCACTTCAAAGTCACCGGCAGCGGCGATTCACTGGTCACCAGCATCGACGTCAGCGGCATGGCGGGTGCTGCGCCAAACCAGACTATCGACCTGGCCGGTGTGGACCTGGCCAGCCATTACGGTGTGACACCGGGCGCGGGTGGGGTGATTGCCGGGGCGGATACGGCGACCATCATCAACGGCATGCTGAATGACCATTCGTTGAAGGTCGATACCGTGTGACCTGAAACCTTAAACAACAAAACCCGCCATCCCTGTGTAAGGGATGGCGGGTTTTTTGTTGTGCGTTGTTTAGGGAAGTGTCCGACCGGCGGTAGCAAAACCTGTGATTTCTGACAGTAGCCAGACTTTGGTGACTGCCTTTAAATCATGTCATCGGTTGAGTGAAAGCGTTTTTTTCAAGCAGTTCGACAAATCGATTTTTTACTCCCGTCGGCCGTCACCCTGGCCTTTCACGACATTGTTTTCCCGAACAAGCGCCGGGTCATTTTTGATCGTGCGTAGATCCGCCACATCCTGGGCAGTTGAAGCCCGTTAACAAGGAACTGTGAAATGACTATCTATGAAAAGTATAAAGTGCTGACTCCGCAAGAACAGCGGTTGTACAACAATAGAGTGATGCTGGCCAATCAAGAACCACCCCCGAATGATCCACCTGGTTTGCCGAATACTACGTTGTTAGGTCCGACCGCCGATGATCCAGGTCAACAGCTCCAGTACAAAGATCGGGTGTTTCCTCTGGTTGTGGATGTTCCTTTTTTTCCCGATGCCAGTTCTCCA
Source organism: Pseudomonas sp. BF-RE-21 (assembly GCF_019947305.1). Taxonomy (NCBI): domain Bacteria; kingdom Pseudomonadati; phylum Pseudomonadota; class Gammaproteobacteria; order Pseudomonadales; family Pseudomonadaceae; genus Pseudomonas; species Pseudomonas sp. BF-RE-21. The sequence continues at coordinate 69,151 of NZ_JAGYGF010000014.1, forward strand.
GATCCAGAAAGAGTCACTGTGCAGTTGAAGTGGGATGGCACCCTGTTCGGACCTGTCCAGGATTTTGTAACGCCTTTGACTCCCGACGAGATTGCTGCAAAATTTCCAATGAAATTTGAAGTTAATGTGGGGCGTATCAACGTTCCGGGGCCGCATTTGTTGTCTTATCATCAGACTTACGGGCCGAATGATGCCAGAACAGAAGATCTTGAAATCAATATTGATATGGATCCGCCTGTCCCTGTTGGGAAAGTAGGGGTTCCGGCTGAAATTGAAGCAGATTTAACGATTACCAAGGCCTATCTGGATACTCATGGCTTTGTTAAGTTGACATGCCGAGAGTGGGGAGGGGCAAAGATCGGAGACGAAATTGAGTTTCGATATGGTTCATCGATACCCAACTCCCGACTCATTGAAAGAATCGTACGCAACGATCTTTCGATCTTGCCTGTTACCGAAAAACTGACCAAGGAATTTATTGGGTCTGCAGAGGGCGTATTCTCGCTGTTTTTCGTCCTGTTTGACCGTAAAGGTAATCAAAGCTTTATATCCGAGTTTCTTTTGCTGGATGTAGTGCTCTCTGAACCTCCAAAAAACCAGACTCTGCTGGTTGGACTGCACGATGATGATGATCAGATCTTGGTCGAGGATGCACAGACACCGGTTACTGCCATAATCAACTACGAAAACTGGTTGCCTCAAGACAGGCTGCTGTTGAGCGTAGACGGGCAAACTCCCATCGATGTGCCTATTACCCAGGTTCCGTTCCCACTTCAGCTGTCCTATAAATACCTGCATAACGGCAATGTAGGTCCGAAAACGGTTCCGCTTGTCTATCAGATCAAGCGAGGCAGACTTTTACATCCCAGGACTCCAACTCCGAAAGATCTGAACATTGACTTCTATTCGCCACTGCCGATTGATCCGGATAAACCGGGGTTGCCAGGTTTTCCGCATGACAAGCTTTTCCCGGTAACAGTGCAAGGTACGGTAACGACGGACCCTAACAAGATCAGGGCTGTTGACCTGGTTGCCGGCGTGGATGCACAGGTACTTATTTATGAGGGTTTCAAGACAGGGCATGTTGTATCGCTTTATGTGGAAGGAGTTACCGTTCCGGAGGACCCTGTAAGAGGCAAGGGTGGTGTCTGGACGATGGATGGTACTGAAACGGCTGCAACGATGTTGACCTTTACTATTGCTCCAGAAATTTTTGAAGCAAGCGGAAACAATCCGGCCACCAAGGTTCACTACAATGTGACTCACTCGCTCAACGAGAACTTCAATCGTTCAAAAGATCAGGAAGTTGATGTTTTCCTAGTGCCGGTTACTATCCCCAAACCAAAATTTCTTCACACGGTTACCGGTCTATGGGGACCTACATTAGGGTGTCGTTCGATTAAAGATGATTCATTGCTGGGCAAGGTCATTGAAGTAGAGGTTCCTGGTGGCGAACTTAGACTGGCAAATCAGGAACTTTCATTTGTCTATCAGGGTTATGTTAACGATCTGTCCACCCCCGGGCAAAATAAACCAGGGCCAGCAATATCGGGTAACACCGTAACAGTGAAAAAAACACCGTCTACTGTTGAAGCCAGAGATGGCTTCCTTGTAAAAATCCCTTATGCGCAGTTTGCCGTGACTAATGACGGTTGGGGCGACCTTAAGTATACGGCGTTAATAGATGGGCAACCGGCCTCGGGAGGATCCGATCCGACCAAAGTAACGATGCGAATCGGTGGGGGGACCTGCCCAATCTAATGACTTGTTTAAGGAGGCACTTGGTGCCTCCTTTTTTGTCAGCGATGGGAATGGTTTTTATTGTTCCGTGCAATGGTTGGTTTGACGGATTTTCCGTAGTCGAAAGAGATTAGTCCTACATTTTTTCGTAGGAAGCGTCTGTATCGTCCGCACCCTTTGGTGTCTCCCAACAGTTGGCCAACGGAGACCGGATCACGAGAAGGTGCAGGCAAATGACGACTCAATACAAAGTTTTACGCGTACCTGCTGGTACAGGTGCTTTTAAATCGCTGGCGACATTGCCGGCTTTTTTTTTGATGAGTTGTTCAGCGTTTGCGGCAACTATCGTTGATAACGGCAACACGTTGGATGTCGATTCGTCCACGGCGCCAATCACCGATTATCTGGTGAGAAATAACAGCACGTTAAATGTAACAGGCGCGACGACCAACAGTGTCACAGTCACCAGCGGTTCTACCCTGACGATCAATGGTGGGATCGTCAACGGCAATAGCGGCGGCAACGGTGTAACGATCAATAGCAGTACGGCGACTATCAATCAGACCACGGTGACCGCCGACGCCACCGCTTTGTTGGTCAACCGTCCTAACGGATCGAACCTGGGCTCTACGGTGACGGCTACTGACAGTCAGTTCAGTGGTGCCGTAACTGGCGCCACAGTGTCGGGCCTGAGTACTCTCAACTTGATCAATAGCCAAGTGACGGGAACGGCCGCAGGCAGTCGCGGGCTGGACATTTTTGGCGGCGCAGTGCGTGCAACGGCGGGTACCCGCATCAGCGGTGATGTTGCGGGTGTATTGATAAAAAAAGACCCGGCGAACGTGGGGAATGCTTCCCTGGTGCTGGACAACTCTACCGTTGGAGGTCGCAATGGCGCGGCCATTGTTGTGGCGCAGGCCACCGATGCCAGCATCGAGGTGTTGAACAACTCCACGCTGATTGGCAATAACGGCAATGTACTTGAAGTGGAAGGCGCCTCGACGGCGAACATGCGGGTTGCGAACAGCGCCTTGCAAGGCAATGTGCAAGTGACTGGCAATAGCACCGCCAATCTCACCTTCGATAGTGCTTCGATGGAGGGCGATATCCTGCGCGAGAACGGTTCGACGGCCAATGTCACCTTGAACAATGGCTCAACGTTCACCGGACGCCTGAACAACAGCAACCTGAGCCTTAACAGCGGTTCGAGCCTGACCATGGTTGGCGATGACCGCATCGACACTCTGACGTTGAGCGACAGCACGGTTAATTTCGGTGCGCCTGGCGTGCCACGTGCGAATCGTCAACTTGAGGTGGGTACGCTCAATGGCAGCGGCATCATTGCCATGCAGGGCAACTTCCAGACCGGTGAAAGTGACTTGCTGAAAGCCGGCGCGGCCACTGGCAGCTATGAATTGGCCGTCAACGCTTCGGGCAAGGACGCGACGTCTCCTCAACAATTGACGCTGGTGCAGATCGGAAATAACCAGGCAGATTTCGCGCTGTTGGGTGGCCGGGTCGATGTGGGGACATGGCAATACGATTTAGCTGAAAGAACCAACGCCTCCGGCGAAGCGGAGTATTACCTGAACCCTACCACCCGGCTCAGTTCCGGTGCTCAATCGGTAGTGGCATTGTTTCAAACAGCCCTTACCGTGTCCTATGGCGAGTTGAAGTCGCTGGAAAACCGCATGGGCGAGTTGCAGGCGGATGACAAGCGCCACGGCCTGTGGGTACGAGCTTATGGCAACAAGTGGAACGTTGACGACGGTTCGATGGGTGTGGGTTATCGTCAAGAGCAACAGGGTTTCACCCTGGGCGCCGATACCCGACTGGGTGACAGTCCGTGGACTGTCGGTATGCTGGCGGGATACAGCAAATCCGATCTGAATCTCAACGGCGGCACCTCGGCCACGGTTGACAGTTACTACTTCGGTCCTTATTTCGGCTGGCGGAATCAGGACAATGGCTACTTCGTTGATGGCGTCCTTAAGTTCAACCATTTCCGTAACGAGTCCAAAGTCGGTATGAGCGATGGCAAACGTGCCGAAGGCGATTACAACAACTCGGCTGTGAGTGCGATGGTAGAAGGGGGGCGCCAAATTGATCTGGGGGATGGCTGGTTTGCCAAACCTTCTGTTCAGGTATCCGCTGCAATCATCCAGGGAGAAAGCTATTACTTGGACAATGGCATGAGCGCTGAGGGTGACGACACGCATTCATTGCGCACAAAGCTCGGCGTTATGGCGGGTCGAAGCATCAACCTGGGCGACACTCAGGTGCGTCCATACGGGCGAGTGGCGGTGGTCCATGAGTTTGCATCGAACGATAACAACGTGCGGGTCAATGGAAACTCGATCAATAACAACCTGTCGGGCAGCGGTTTCGAAGTCGGTGCAGGGGTGATGGTTTCAGTGTCCGAGAGACTGCATCTTGGTGTCGGTGTCGATTATGCCAAGGGTAAAAATGTCGAACAGCCCGTGGCTGCCACCTTCAGTGCGAACTATCAGTTTTAAATGTGTGAGACAAAAAAAACCGCTAAAAGCGGTTTTTTTTGCACTGCCACAATGGTCTTTGTTAACTGTCGGTAGAACCGTTCGCCGAAACCCGCGTGAACCTTACTTTATTCGATTCGGCGTTATGGTCGTCGGAAGCAACGGCACTGACCACATAGGCACTGCCTACTGTCAATCCGGTGAGAAGTGTCGCCCAATTACCATCCTCGTTGGCCGACTCTGATTTCGGGTCGACGGTCCCGTTGACCTTGAGGTTGACCGACGCTAGCGGTTCGGTTTTGCCGCCGACTCTTACATAACTGGAGGTGGTGTTACCGTTATCGATAATTTCCTCTTTGGCATCATGCACTTGGGTTTCGCGTGGTGCGATGGATTTTCTGACCTCAAACGAGTACGGGCCAGACTCACCGCCATCGGGGTATTTTGCCTTGGCAACAAGGCGATAATTATCGAGTGGCAGCGGGCCGATGGGGACTTCGTAGCCGCCAGCTCCGATTTGCCCCTCACCTAAAGAGACGTTGCCGTTGAAGATCTCGACGTACTCGCCTGCTTCGCCTTCGCCTTTGGCAATCAGGTTGCTCTCATAGGTGAAACCACCGTCATTGACGGTTGTTCCATGGGTGTCAGTCACGGTGTCCAGCGTTACAAGATCCGCCCCTTTAACGGTAAAGGTTCTGGGCGTAGGGGTTACTTCCCCGTCACCGTACAGTTTTTTGGCTTTCAGGCTATGCACGCCTGGGTCCAGTTTGATTTTGATTTCCCACTCTCCGTTACCCTTGGCGGTCGCCGGCGGAAATCCTTCTGGGGCGTCGTGGTCGAGGAGTTGAACATCCTTGCCTGGCCTGCACTTGCCCACGACGGTGAGGTTTTGGTCGGAGGTAGTGTCACCTTCGTTGACAGGATTGCCGTCCGAGTCTTCGACAGCATCGAGAGACAGGCCGATGTCCGCTGCAACGTTGAAGTTTCGTGGTTCGGATGATTTACCTTCGCCGTAGAGTGCCTTGACGGTGATGGTGTAGGAGGTGCCTGACAGCAGATTCTTGAGTTCAAGTGTGTAAACGCCATTTTGGTTAACCGGCGCCTCTTCAAGTGGTGTGCTGCCATTGAACGCCTGAACTTTCTGGTTCGGGAGGGCTTTACCTGTGACGCTCACCGATGAGGAGTAGGTCGTTTCTCCTTCACCAATTATTCCCTCGTCATCTTTCAGGGACTCGATGATGGGGGCGTCGGCGACCACGGTGAAGGTTCGAGGTGGGCTGGAAACAGGTTTGTTGCCGTAATTACCCATGGCAGTCAGGCTGTATTTTTTGACTTCCTTGACCTCGAATAACTCGGTCTTCCATTGGCCTTCCCCGTCGCTTTGGGCGGATGCCAATTCAAAAAAGCCGTCCCGTACCAGAATCGGCTTGTCCGGCTCAGCGGTTCCACTGACCGTGAAGAAGGTATCGGAGGTCGTGCCGTTTTGACCTACAAGGACATTTTTGGAGTCCCTGACGGCTCTGATACTCAATGTCAAATCTGTTTCCTCGGGCGCAGTGCCCGATGGGACGTTCGGTTGTCTGGCTGTCATGGTGATGGACTCCGGTCCTGGTGTGAGTGCCGGATTGATTTAATGCGTGAAGCATCAACATTGACTACTGTCAGAAATAACAGTTGTGGAAGGGTTTCCGATAAGCGGTTGGAGTGACGGCCAGCATCACATCGCAATGGCTCGGATTTTCAGAGTGTTTTTTGCCGAAGAATATATACCGTCACCAGCACCGCACTGGTCAGCATGAACCCGCGCGCCCACGGCAGGGGCACCAGGTAGCAGGACAACAGAATACTCGCCCACATCAGGCCGATGGCGTAGACCTTGCCCTTGAGCGGAATGCCGTTGCCGTCGAGGTAGTCGCGAATCCACGGACCCAGCCGTGGATGCTCCACCAGCCAGTTGTAAAAACGCGGCGAACTGCGGGCGAAGCAGGCGGCCGCCAGCAGCAGGAAAGGCGTGGTGGGCAATACCGGGAGGAAAATCCCGATCACCCCCAGCGCTACGCTCAGCCAGCCGATGGCCAGCAGCCCGTAACGCAACATCAGGGAGCGGTTGCCTATGGGGTTGTCCATAGGCAAAACCTTAGTGGTGACGTGGCTTGAGGATCGCCGGTTTTTCGTCTGGCGCGTTGCACAGCAGGTACAGCGCGGTCAGTGCTTCCGGGATCTGCACGATCATGTCGTCCATCAGGTTGGCGTCGGCTGCGATGTCGGAGAACTCGGGCTGTTCGTCGAACAGACCCGAACCGACCATGATCGGCAGCAGCATTTCGCTGACTTCGTCTTCGGCGGTTTCGAACCAGGCCGCTTCGCGCAGGAACACGCCTTCCATGAAGCCGATGCACCAGCCACGCAGGTCGGAATCGTCCGGATCTTCGCCGAGGTCCAGTTCGCACGGCAGCTCGAACTCTTCATCGGACGCCAGTTGGCGGGCGATGTGAGCCTTGAGGGCCAGCAGGGTGGATTCGATGGCTTCACGCTCGGTGTCGTCGGCGTAATGCGGCTCTTCGGCGAAGAGGGCGTCGATCCATTCACGGTCGGGAACGCTTTCGGAACAGATCGACAGCGCGGTGAGGTAGCCGTGGGCGGCCACGTAGTCCAGCGCCTCGTCATGCAGTTCATCGGCGTCGAGGAAGACTTGCAGGCGGGTTAGTTGCTCAGCGAAGGACATTAAAGGGCTACCTTGGGAATTAACAGATGCGGGAATTCTAGGCCTTCTTGAGCACTCAGGCCAGCCGCGCGGCATATTTGCGCTCAGTGATTTTCCAGAACAGCGCATTCCTTGCTGGAGCGAGCCTGCTTGCGAATGCTGTGTGTCAGTCGGCGAGGATTTTGATGGTGTACATATCCGTTTCTGTGGTTACGGCTGCTATCGGTTTCGCCCTTACGGCGAGTCACTTGGAAGAGCCCCAAGTAACCAAGGGCTCTTGCCCCTTTCGTTCGGCCCTTCGCTAAGGCTCAGGGTCCCCTCGCTCCGGTCCTGCTCCGTGGGCCCGCCGCCATCGGCCATCCCTGGCCGGGGGCGGCTAACCCGGCATCCATGCCGGGTTGCCCACTGCGCAGAACCTGCGCTCGGCCTCTCGAGGGGGCGCTCAGATCAAAAGCCGAAGGCGAGCTAACGCTCGGCCTGATGAGTGGTGGAAATCAAAAGCACACACGATTCCCTGTAGGAGCGAGGCTTGCCCGCGAAAAACGACCGGACAACGCGTTCATTCCGACAGTCCGCATTATCGTTGACGTCCATCGCCAGCAAGCTGGCTCCTACAATTTTGAATCGTGTGAACCCAATCCATTGTAGGAGCCGGCTTGCCGGCGAAAAGCGTCGGGGCAACGCGTTCATTCAGACAGCCCGCGTTATCGTTGACCTCCATCGCTGGCAAGCCAGCTCCTACAATTTTGAATCGTGTGAACCCAATCCATTGTAGGAGCCGGCTTGCTGCGGGCGGCGTTCCGACGATAGCGGTGGGTCAGTCGACGTTTGTATTGGCTGGATGGACGCTATCGCCAGCAAGCCGGCTCCTACAGGGGAGCGGTGTACATATCCGGAATGAGTGAACGCAGCAGAGAAGGACAACGCGGACATCCAAAGAGCCAGGTCGGCTTTCAGGCCGCCTCGGCGGCTGTGGCGGTAGTCGCCCCCTCGAGAGGCTGAGCGCAGGTTCTGAGCAGTGGGCAACCCGGCATGGATGCCGGGTTAGCCGCCCCCGGCCATGGATGGCCGATGGCGGCGGGCCCACGGAGCAGGACCGGAGCGAGGGGACCCTGAGCCTTGGCGAAGGGCCGAACGAAAGGGGCAAGAGCGCTTGGTTACTTGGCGCTTTTCCAAGTAACTCGCCGTAAGGGCGAAACCAATAGCAGCCGTTACCGCAGAAACGGATATGTACACATCATCCTCTTCTAAGCGGCGCCCTTTGCAAGGAAACCCTCGGGTATACTCCCGCGCTTTGTGATGCCCTGCTGGCGTCACGGCTGAAATGTGAAGCGTCATGCAATGCGCACTTACGATTTGTCAGTGCAGCCCGCGTGGTTCTGAACCAGCCTTGCAGGGATGTTTCGGTGATTTTTGGAGTTTTTATGCTCGAACAGGCTCAACGCGTCCTCAAGGACATCTTCGGCTACGACAGTTTCCGTGGCCGTCAGGGTGCAATCATTGAGCGCGTGGCCAGTGGCGGCGACGCCCTGGTGCTGATGCCTACCGGTGGCGGTAAATCCCTGTGCTTCCAGGTGCCGGCGCTGCTGCGCGAAGGGCTGGCGGTGGTGGTGTCGCCGCTGATCGCGCTGATGGACGACCAGGTCGCGACCCTCGAAGAATTGGGCGTCGCTGCCGCTGCGTTGAACTCCACGCTAAGCGCCGAGCAGCAGCGCGATCTCGCCGCGCGGATCAAGCGCGGTGAAGTGAAGATGCTCTACCTCGCGCCGGAACGTCTGGTCCAGCCACGCATGCTGGCCTTCCTGCAAAGCCTTGAAATTGCCCTGTTCGCCATCGACGAAGCCCACTGCGTGTCCCAATGGGGCCACGACTTCCGCCGCGAGTATCTGCAACTGGGCCAGTTGGCGGAACTGTTTCCCAATGTTCCACGCATCGCCCTGACCGCTACGGCGGACAAGCGTACTCGCGAAGAAATCGTCGATCGTTTGCACCTGCAGGATGCCGAGCGCTTCCTCTCCAGTTTCGACCGCCCGAACATTTTTTACCGCATCGTGCCCAAGGAGCAGCCGCGCAAACAGTTGTTGGCGTTCCTCGCGGAGCGGCGCAGCGATGCTGGCATTGTCTATTGCCTGTCACGCAAGAAAGTCGACGAAGTGGCGGTGTTCCTCAGTGAACAGGGTTTCCCGGCGCTGCCGTACCACGCCGGACTGCCTAACGAAACGCGAGCGCTGCACCAGAAGCGCTTCCTCAACGAGGAAGGCCTGATCATGGTTGCCACCGTGGCGTTCGGCATGGGCATCGACAAACCCAACGTACGTTTTGTTGCTCACCTCGATTTGCCGAAATCCCTCGAGGCTTACTACCAGGAAACCGGTCGCGGCGGCCGTGACGGTCTGCCGGCGGATGCCTGGATGGCTTACGGCCTGCAAGACGTGGTGATGCTCAAGCAGATGTTGCAGAACTCCGAAGGTGACGAGCGCCACAAGCGTCTGGAGCATCACAAGCTTGATGCCATGCTCTCGCTCTGCGAAGAAACCCGCTGCCGTCGTCAAACCTTGCTGGCCTACTTCGACGAAGACATGCCCGAGCCCTGCGGTCACTGCGACAACTGCGTTGACGGCGTGCAGACCTGGGACGCTACCGAACCGGCCCGTCAGGCGCTCTCGGCGATTTATCGCACCGGCCAGCGTTACGGCGTCGGGCATCTGGTGGATGTGTTGCTGGGCAAGGACAACGAAAAGGTCCGCAGCTTTGGCCATCAGCACCTGTCGGTATACGGTGTCGGCAAGGCGATGGGCGAAAGTGAGTGGCGCTCACTGTTTCGCCAATTGGTGGCTCGCGGTCTGGCCGACATCGATCTCGAAGGCTATGGCGGCCTGCGCCTGAGTGACACCTGCCGACCGCTGCTCAAGGGTGAAGTGACCCTGGAACTGCGTCGCGACCTCAAGCCGCAAACCACGGCGAAAAGCAGCAAGAGCCAGGCAAGCCAGCTGGTTCGCGGCGAAGAACGCGAACAGTGGGAAGCCTTGCGCGCCTTGCGCCGCAAGCTCGCCGAGGAACATGGGGTGCCACCGTACGTCATCTTCCCCGACTCGACCTTGCTGGAAATGCTCCGCAGCCAGCCGACCTCGCTGTCGGAAATGGCCACGGTCAGCGGTGTCGGTGCGCGCAAACTGGAGCGTTACGGCGAGGCCTTCCTCGAAGTCCTCGGCGGTCAGGTCGAGGCACCAAAAGTGGTGGCCGACGTGCGCCACGAATTGATAACGCTCGCGCGGGCCGGCATGACGCCGCTGCAAATCGCCGGTCAGCTGCAATGTTCGGAAAAGAATGTCTACACCATGCTCGCCGAGGCCATTGGCAAGCAGCAGTTGTCGCTGGAACAGGCGCTTGATCTGCCCGAAGACTTGATGGGGGAAGTGCAGGACGCGTTCCTCGACGGCGAGGGTGAGTTGCCGCCGGTGGCGGAGATTGCTGCGCTGTTCGCCGGTCGTGTGCCGGAAGGTGTTTTGTACTGCGTACGTGCCGCACTGCAATCGGAATTCGAGATCTGACGCTCAAATCCTGAAACGGTTGTATTGATGTAACGATTCAGTACAGAGCAAACCTTGCCTCAAGCCAAGGGTCATGCTTAGCTGACTAATAATTAGTTTTTCTCTATTTCAGTCTAACCATGAGTGTTTTATGCCGTTAACCGATCAACACCGCTTTGGCATGCAACTGGCCCAGATGTCGCGCGGCTGGCGTGCCGAACTGGACCGCCGTCTGGCCGGCCTGGGTTTGTCTCAGGCGCGCTGGCTGGTGCTGCTGCACCTCGCGCGTTTTGACGACGCCCCGACCCAACGTGAATTGGCGCAAAGCGTCGGCGTCGAAGGGCCCACCCTGGCACGACTGCTCGACAGCCTGGAAAGTCAGGGCCTGGTTCAGCGCCAGGCAGTACTGGAAGATCGCCGGGCAAAAAAAATCGTCCTCTGTGCACCGGCCCTTCCCCTGATCGAACAAATTGAAACCATTGCCACTCAACTGCGCCACGAGCTGTTCGACGGCGTCGATGAGGCGGATTTGAAGGTCTGCATGCGAGTCCACGGGCACATACTGGCCAACCTGGAAAAATCTTGAGGCATAAGCAAGCGCCGGCTTTTTGAGATACCCCGTTGGGCAGACTATAAAGAACTACCAGGCAATATCGTGTTCGTAACGGATGTGCGAACACGCACTGGTTGGTTCTGGTTATCTAAGGGATGCTCATGCTTGAGAGTTGGCACGTTGTATTGCGGTGTTGCGCCAGGCTGCTGCTGGCCGGTGGGTTTGTCAGCTACTCGGCATTGGCGCCTGCACTGGGCCTGGGTGAGATCACCCTGCATTCGGCGCTCAATCAACCGTTGCGTGCCGACATCGCCCTGGTGGATGCCGCCGGTCTGGAGGAGGGCGAGCTGTCGGTCAGCCTGGCGACGGCAGACGAGTTCAGCCGTGCTGGTGTCGAACGGCTTTTCTTTCTCAATGACCTGAAGTTCACACCGATCCTGCGGGGCAATCGCAGCCTGATCCGGGTGAGCTCCAACAAAGCGGTCAACGAACCCTTCCTGAATTTTCTCGTGCAACTGAACCAGCCGAACGGCCGTGTGCTGCGCGAGTACACCGTGCTGATCGATCCTCCGGGAACGCCGGGGATTACTCCGGTCACTGACGAACCCGCCGCCAGTTCACCGAACTCTCCATTCCCGAGCGTTACACCTGCCGTTGCGCCTCCACCCGTAGCGAAGAAAACCGCCCAGGCGAAGGTTGAGCCACCTGCCGCTGTACCGATGATTGATCCTGTCGCAGAACAGCTGGCTGCCAGCGTGCAGCAAAATCAGCAACTGCAAAAAACCGTCGATGAGTTGAATGCGAAGCTGCAGGCTCAAGACGAACAGATCGCCGGCCAAAAAAAACAGATCACCGAATTGCAAACCCGCCTGGCGGAGGTCCAGCAAGCACCGCCGGTCACGCCGCAAGCCATGGTGCCGGCCCCGGTCGTGGAACAAGAGCCCGAGGCGTTCAACTGGCCGCTGATTATCGGGTTGCTGGCGCTGCTGGGGCTGGTGCTGGGGCTGATTGTTCGTCGGCAACGACAGCAGATTCAGGCATTGCCCGAAGATCTCCCGGTTTTACCGTCGCGGCATGAACCGGTGCTTGATCGAACCGTAGCGCCAACTGTGAGGGCCGCCCCTGTCCATCACGAAGAGACGCCATCTGGCGATGTGCTGGAGGGTGTGGGCATCTACCTGACGTATGGGCGTTTTTCCGAAGCGGCGGCATTGTTGCGAGAAGCCCTGGTCAAGGAACCACAGCGCACGGATCTGGCGGTGCAACTGTTGGAAGTCCTCGGTAAACAAGGGGATGTGCCAGCCTATGATGCGCAGGAGAGCAGCTTGCGAGACGCGGGGTTCGATTCCCGGCAACTTCAGGAAATCCGTGCCCGCTACCCGAAACTGAACAGCGCGGTGCCCGAGGCTGCGACCAGCGTTATCACGACACCGGTAAAATCCGAAGCAGCGCCGGGCGATGAGTTCCAGTTGAACCTGGAGGACCTGTCGATGGATTCGAGTTGGGACCTGGTCAGTCCATTCGAAAACCCTAAACCCTCGGACGAATCGCCCAAACCCGAAGAGCCGACCCTGGGCGAGCCCGAGCTGGAATGGATCGCCGAACCGGATTCACAGTCTCTGGACGACGATTTTCTCAACGAATTCGCCGATGCAAGTCAGTCGCTTGAGCTTGTACCGCTGGGACCGAAACCGGTGGAACCGAGCAACGCAGGCAAACTGGAACAGGCTCAGACCTGCATCGATGACGGCGATCTGGACAGCGCCATCGAACTGCTGAACGAGTTGCTCAAGGACGGTGATGAGCCACTCAAACAGACTGCGCGGACGTTGTTGGCCGGTATCCGCTGACGCTCTATCATGGCGGTGCCCCTTGGCTCAGGAGTTTCGCCCGTCATGACCGCGCATAAACCGGAAATTGTCATCACTTACTGCACGCAATGCCAATGGCTGCTGCGTGCGGCGTGGTTGGCGCAAGAACTGCTCAGTACCTTTGGCGACGATTTGGGCAAGGTGTCGCTGGTGCCGGGCACCGGTGGCGTGTTTCACATTTTCTGTAACGATGTGCAGATCTGGGAGCGCAAGGCTGACGGCGGTTTTCCGGAGGCCAAGGTACTCAAGCAGCGGGTCCGCGATCAGATTGATCCGGACCGCGACCTGGGACACAACGACCGCACTCAGTGAGACGCGGCTTCGGCAGCAACCGCTTTCTTGCTTGAACCGCCGGAGAGCCTGCTGGACACGACAATCGCGACGATGATCAACGCGCCGCCGATCAGCATGCGCAGCGTCGGGTTTTCATTGAACAACAACCACGCCATGGTGATGCCGTACACCGGCTCCAGCGCAAACACCACGGCGGCGGTTCGTGCCTTGATCACCGCGAGGCTGGCGACGAACAGACTGTGAGCAACGCCGGTACAGAATATTCCCAGCAGGCCGATCCACAGCCAGTCAATGGTGCGCACTTCGCTCAGTTGCGGTGCCGCCACTGGCAGCAAACACAACGCGACCACTACGTTCTGACACAGCGCAGCCTGTACCGGCGGAATTCTCCCGGAACTGGCGCGGTTGGTCAGCGACAGCAACGCGAACAGCAGGCCAGAACCTACCGCCCACAACAGGCCGGTGGTGGCGCCGCTGGCCAGATCGAAGTCCGGCGTGACCAGCACCAACCCGACACTCACCAGCACCACCAGCAGGATCTCGTTGGCGCGAATTCGCTCACGGAAGATCAACCCTTCCAGGATCACGGTGAACGCCGGGAAACTGGCGAAACCGAGGGTCGCGATCGCCACGCCCGCCACCTTTACCGCAATGAAGAAACTCACCCAGTGTCCGGCCAGCAACAAACCGCTGAGCAGCAATCGGCGCCAGTCCACGGCGTCGAGTTTTTGCCAGCGGGTGTGGCTGGCGAACCGTGCGAAAAGGGCCAGGGCGAGTACGGCAAAGGCCGCGCGACCGAAGACAATAACGGCGGGGGAGGCGGCGGCGAGTTTGCCGAACACACCGGTCAGGCCAAACATCAATGCGCCGATATGCAGTGCGCCCAGGGCGGTACGGGGAGTCATTGCGATCCTTGATAAACATAACCAACAGAGGTGCAGTCTAGAGGGCTGTCGGTATGCCTGTCTGTCGTCAGGCTCGCATCATTTGTCGCCAGCCTCGCGCCGCAATTTGCCGGGTGAGACACCAAACTCCCGCAGCACCGCCGCTGAAAATGCACTTTGAGAGCTGTAGCCGACCCGACTCGCAATCTCGCCAACGGGCAATGCTGAATCGCGCAACATACTCACGGCCATGTGCAAGCGACGGCTGCGGATGTAGTCCATCGGCGTCTGCCCGCATTCAGCGACAAATCGCGCATGCAGCCGAGCACTGGACAGCCCGGCAATGCGCGCCAGATCGGCCACTTGCAACGGATAGGCCGCGTATTGATCGATGTGCGCATTCAATGCGGCGTACGGCAGACGCCGACCGCCCACCCCTTCGCTTTTGGCGTTGTTGAGGCTGGCCAGCAACAGTACCGCGCCTTGTTGCGCGATCAGCGGGTCGCTGACCTGACTGCCCGCCAGCCAACTGACCAATTGGCTTTGCCCGGCATCCAGCGGCAGGCGCCCGGCGTTGTCGAGCAAGCGGCGGCTGGCATCGGCGTGCTCGCCAAGGGACTGAACCACCCATTGATCGCTCGGCACATCCAGCACCAGGCAGCGGCTGCCATTGGCGCTGCCGCACGCATGATGGAAGCCGGACGGGACGACCACGAAACTCTGCTGAACCACCTGGCTGCCATGCCCGTCGACCTCGAAATCCAGCGCACCCGACAACCCGAACACCAGTTGCGCGTGGTCGTGGCTGTGGACGATCAGGTCGTGAGTGTATTGGCGCAGCGTGAGGATCGGTCTCATCGCAGGTCTCCCGATTAAGGCTGCCAGTCTACACCGAGGGCGTTCATGTGCGTTGTCACAGGACTGACTTGTCCCTGTCATGGGCAATTAACCCGACCGGCGCAAGCTTGCGCAAACAATCGCAGAGGGTTGCCCATGACCAGCGCCGAGCTCGCCAAACCCAGTCGTAAGCAACGTGTGCGGACCTTGTGGATTTCCGATGTGCATCTGGGCACCCGGGATTGCCAGGCCGAGCACTTGTCGCAGTTTCTCAAGGGCTACCACGCGGACAAGATCTACCTGGTCGGCGACATCATCGATGGCTGGAAGCTGCGCGGCGGCATGTACTGGCCTCAGGCGCACACCAACGTGATCCGTCGTTTGTTGACCATGAGCAAGCGCGGCACTGAGGTGATTTATGTCACCGGCAACCACGACGAATTCCTGCGCCGTTACTCGAAGCTGATTCTGGGCAACATCCAGTTGGTGGACGAAGCCGTGCACGTGACCGCCGACGGCCGTCATTTGCTGGTGATTCACGGCGACCAGTTTGACGTGATTACCCGCTATCACCGCTGGCTGGCGTTCCTCGGCGACTCGGCCTACGAATTCACCCTGACCCTCAACCGCTGGCTCAACCATTGGCGTGCCCGGTATGGCTATGGTTACTGGTCGCTGTCGGCGTACCTCAAGCACAAAGTGAAAACCGCGGTCAGCTTCATCAGCGACTTCGAAGAAGCCATCGCCCACGAATGCGTCAAACGCGAATTGCACGGCGTGGTGTGCGGGCACATTCACCATGCCGAGATTCGCAAGGTCGGCGAGGTGGATTACCTCAATTGCGGGGATTGGGTGGAGTCGTGTACGGCGCTGATCGAGCATTGGGATGGATCGATCGAGTTGTACCGGTTGGCGGATGCCCAGGCGCGGGAGGCGGAGTTGAAGGCCATCAAAGTCGCCGAACCCGCGTAGGCAGGTCAGACGCCTTCGCGGGCAAGCCTCGCTCCTACAGGGCCAGCGCAAGCCTGTAGGAGCGAGGCTTGCCCGCGAAGGGGCCAGGCCTGACACCGCAGATCGATCAGGCCGGCGCGTGTTCTTGCATCGCCGCCCTGTAAATCGAGTTCTTCGGATGAGCAAACAACCGCTCCATCATCGGCTCGAAGAAGCTCAGCGGTAACGTTTCATACTCGGGATCAAACGCCGCCGCATCATACTTCGCGCAAAACTCGATGGTCGCCTGATACTGAGGATGCCCGCTAAATTGCTCGCGTAAATGCCGGTCCATCCCCAAGTGATGGAAAAAGTAGTACCCCTGGAAAATCCCGTGTTTCTCCACCATCCACACATTCTCGGCGCTGACAAATGGCTTGAGGATCGCCGCCGCGATGTCCGGGTGGTTGTAGGAGCCCAACGTGTCACCGATGTCGTGAAGCAGGGCGCACACCACGTACTCTTCGTCGCGGCCATCGCGCCAGGCGCGGCTGGCGGTTTGCAGGGAGTGGGTCAGGCGATCCACCGGGAACCCGCCAAAATCACCCTCCAGCAGTTTCAGGTGCGCCATGATCCGTTGTGGTAATTGCCTCGCGTAGGCACTGAAGTCGGCGGCGATGATCGCCCAGTCTTCCTGCGTGCCGTCCTGCATGTGGGTGAAGCGGGCATTGGCATTCATCGGCTAGTCTCTCTTTGCTTTTCTATAGCGGCTGCGCCTAGAACGGTACGCGGCCCAGAATCATGTCGCGAAACATCACAAAATCGCCGAGCAGGCTGTAAAACGGATGTTGAAAGGTTGCAGGACGATTCTTTTCAAAGAAGAAATGCCCGACCCAGGCGAAGCTGTAGCCCGCCAGCGGAACGGCCAGCAGCATCGACCAGGCACCTTTGCCGATGGTCAGCGCCAGAATGCAAATAACCAGCGTCGTGCCAATAAAGTGCAATCGTCGGCAGGTACTGTTGCTGTGTTCGCTGAGGTAATACGGGTAAAACTCAGCGAAGCTGTTGAAACGTCTGATGTTTTCCACGACTGCGATCTCTGTGGTTATTGTTCTGACTGCAAGTTGTTCTGCGGGTAGCTTATTTGAGTCTAGAGTGATCATTGGCATCAGCCAGTGACAATGGGCGCCACTTTAGTATCCTTCGGAAATTGGCCGTAGCATGCGGCTCATCATGTAAGTAAACGCCATGAGCGAACGAACGACTTCTGCAAGCTGGGCGATGGGGATTGTCAAAGCACTGGAGATGGACGGCCTGGATTGCCGGGTTCTGTTCAAGCAGCTGGGGCTCGACTACGCGTCACTGGACGATCCGGATGCGCGCTTCCCGCAAGATTCCATGACACGCCTGTGGCAGCGCGCGGTCGAGCTGTCCGGTAACCCGGCGATTGGCCTGAACATGGGCAAGGTAGTACGACCGGCGTCATTCCACGTGGCTGGGTACGCCTTGATGTCGAGTCAGACCCTGGCCGAAGGCTTTCAGCGCCTGGTGCGTTATCAGCGGATCATCGCCGAAAGTGCCGACCTGAGTTTCCGTCTGCTGGATGAGGGGTATGCCCTGATTCTGACGGTCCACGGCGACCATCTGCCGCCGACCCGACAAAGTGCCGAAGCCTCGCTGGCCTGCGCGCTGGCGCTGTGCGGCTGGCTGACCGGGCGCACCCTGCAACCGCGCAAGGTGTTGGTGCAGGGCGAACAGCCCGTCGATCTCGAACCGTATAAACAAGCCTTCCATGCGCCGCTGGTGTTCAACGCGCCTTATGACGCGCTGATTTTCGAGCGCGCCGACATGGAAGCACCGCTGCCAACCGCCAATGAGGCCATGGCGCTGCTGCATGACCGCTTTGCCGGGGAATACCTGGCGCGCTTTTCCGAAAGCCGCGTGACCCACAAGGCCCGTCAGGTGTTGTGCCGTTTACTGCCTCAGGGCGAACCCAAGCGCGATACCGTGGCGCAGACGCTGCACTTGTCGCAACGGACGTTGCAGCGACGCTTGCAGGAAGAGGGCACGAGTTTTCAGACGCTGCTCGATGACACCCGGCGCGAACTGGCCGAGCAGTATCTGGCGCAACCGAGCATGACCCTGCTGGAAATTGCCTACCTGTTGGGGTTCGCCGATCCGAGCAATTTCTTCCGCGCCTTCCGACGCTGGTTCGATGCCACCCCCGGCGAGTACCGGGTGCGGCTGATGGATGCGCCGAACCAGGTCAGTGACGCCAGAACGCCGGAATACACAGAACAAACACCGTAATGATCTCCAGTCGGCCGAGCAGCATGCCGAACGACAGAATCCACTTGGCGGCATCCGGAAGGGTGGCGAAGTTGCCCGCCGGGCCAATGGTTTCGCCCAGTCCCGGGCCTACCCCGGAAACGGTGCTGGCGGCGCCGGTCAGCGCGGTCATCCAGTCGACGCCGAGCAGCGACAGCAGCAGGGCGATCACACAGATGGTAATGGTGAAGAAGAACGAAAAGGTCAGGATCGAACGCACGATCTCTTCGTCGAGGCGATGGCCGTTGTACTTCTGCTTGATCACCGCGCGCGGGTGAATCAACTGGTTAAGGTTGGCCTTGAGCAGAATGTAGGCGACCTGGAAACGGAAAATCTTGATCCCGCCTGCAGTTGATCCCGAACAACCGCCGACGAACCCCAGATAAAAAAACAGCATCAGCGAGAAATTGCCCCACAGGCTGTAGTCCCCGAGTGCGAAACCGGTGGTGGTCACCACCGACGTCACGTTCAGCGCCACATGCCGTAGCGCGTCCAGCCAATGCAACTGAGTGGTCCACCAGTACCAGGTGGTGAGCACCAGCCACGTCACCAGCAACATGCCGAGCAAACCTTGAACCTGTTCATCCTTGATCAGCGCCTTGCGGTTGCCACGCAACGTTGCCACGTACAGGGTGAACGGCAGGCTGCCGAGAATCATGATGACAATCGCCACCCAGTGCACCGCCGGTTGCGTCCATTTGGCCAGTGACTGGTCGGACGTGGAGAAACCGCCGGTGGAAATCGCCGACATCGCGTGGTTGATCGCATCGAACGGGCTCATCCCGGCCCACCAGAACGCCAGGCTGCCGAAAATGGTGATGCCGACGTAGGCTGCTACGATCAAACGCGCCACCATGTGCGAACGGGGCATGACTTTTTCGGAACGGTCCGACGACTCGGTCTGAAACAGCCGCATGCCACCGATACGCAGCAACGGCAGAATCGCGACGGCCATGCCGATAAAGCCGATGCCACCGATCCAGTGCAGCAACGAGCGCCACATCAGGATGCCGGGGGACATGTCATCGAGGTGATTGAGCACCGTTGAGCCGGTGGCCGTAATCCCTGACATGCTTTCGAAGAATGAGTCGGTGTAGCTGATGTGCTGGGTCAACAGGAATGGCAGCGCCGCGAAGATGCACACCACCAGCCAGCTGCTGACGGTCAGCAGGTACATGTCCCGCGGGCGCAAGTGCACGTGCTCGGGGCGGCCGGGGATCACCAGCGCCAGGCCGGCGACAAAGGTGATCATGCTGGCCCAGAGGAACGACGGCAGATCGCCGGTGCGATCGAAAATCAACAGGGTGGCCATGGGCACGACCATGGCGATCGCCAGCGTGATCAGGAAGAGGCCGATGATGAAACCAATGAGACGTAAGGTCGGCAACGCCATGAAGTCCGCTCGGGCTGAAAGTAGGAAGGGCGCCATTCTACCCGTGGGGCAGGGCATGTAAACCGGCATCCCCGTGGCACTTGCAGCTAGAATAGCCGGACATTTTTTTCAGGAGGTGGCCGATGCAGGCTCTCGACGCTTTGCTCAACCGTGTTTCCGTTCCACGACTGATCGACCCGGCCCCTACCGCCGAGCAGCGCGAAGTGCTGTTTAACGCCGCGATGCGTGCGCCGGATCACGGCCACTTGCAGCCTTGGCGCTTCCTGACAGTCGAAGGCGCAGCGCGCGAGCAAATGGGCGAGTTGCTGGCCGAAGCCGCGAAACTGCAGGACAGCGAAGCGTCCGAAGCGGTGCTGGACAAGGCCCGCAATGGTCCGCTGCGCGCACCGTTGGTGGTCGTGGTGATCGCGCGGTTGCAGGATCACGTCAAGTATCCGAAGTCCGAGCAGTTGCTCGCGGCCGGCTGTGCGGCGCACGGGATTCTGCTGGCAGCCTATGCGCAAGGTATTGGCGCGGTCTGGCGCACCGGTGAGCTGGCGTATTCGGCGCATGTGGCCAAGGGCTTGGGGTTGGCTGAAGGGGAAGAGGTGATTGCTTTCCTGTACCTGGGCACGCCGCTGAAAGAACCGCGTGTTGCAGAGAAAGTCGATCTGGCTGAATTCGTCAGCGTCTGGCCTTCCAAACCCTAAGATCAAATGCTTCGCGGGCAAGCCTCGCTCCTACAGGGTTAGGTGTCGTGCCACAGCATTGTGACTGACATAAACCTGTAGGAGCGAGGCTTGCCCGCGAAGCTTTTAGGGTTGGACGACAGCCCCGGGCACTAAAGGTAATTCCAGACTGGCAATGAACCCGCCATCCGGATGATTGGCCAACACCAGACTCCCGCCATGCCGCTCCGCCGCCCGGCGTGCAATCGCCAATCCCAAACCATGCCCCGCTGCCGTTTGCCCCGGCGCCCGATAAAACGGCTCACCCAACTGGCTCAAATGCTCGGTGTCGACCCCCGGCCCATGGTCACGCACGCTCACCACAATCCGCTCACCCTGACGCACTGCCTGCATTTCAATCGATTGCCCCACCGGGTTGAAGCGCTGGGCGTTGCGCAGCAGGTTGTCCACGGCGCGCTCGATCATCGTCGGCCAGCCTTTGAGATTCAGTTGCGGTTCTGCGTCGAGGCGAACGTTCTGCTCCGGCGAACCCAGTTGCGCATCCTTTTGCAGCGAGTTGAGCAGCGCATTCAGATCAACGTCTTCTGCGCTGGCGTTGTCGGCATCGACCCGTGCCAGTACCAGGATCTCGCTGATCAGCGCTTCGAGGCGGTCGCACTCGCGGGTCAGGCGCGGCCAGAGTTTTTCCCGTTCTTCTGGGTTGGCCCGTTCGGCCAGTGCCAGCGCTATGCGCAACCGGGCAAGCGGTGAGCGCAATTCGTGGGACACATCGCGCAGCAATTGGCGCTGACTGCCGATCAGGCTTTGCAGCCGTGAGCCCATGCGGTTGAAATCGTTGGCGAGCACGCCGAACTCATCGCGACGGTTGGCCAGTTTCACCAGGCTGTTCTGTTGATAGGTGGTTTGCCCCAGATCATGCACCGCGCCGCGCAAGCGGCTTAGCGGTCGGGTGATGGACAGGGTCACGAACAGGCTGAACAGGGTCAGCACCACGAGCGCGATGCCCAGCGCACTCAGTGGCCAGAGCAGGCTTTCGCGGTGCCATGAGTCCAGCTCCGGGTGCGGAATACGATAAATCAGCAGGTAGGTGTCGCCGGTTTTTTCACTGGTGTACTCGGCGGTCAGACGCCGCCACGGCAGGCGTCGGTCATCGTTGTTCTGCCGTGCTTCGAAGGCGGCGGCGCGGCGCGGAAAGGTGCCGCGAACGAGCGGGTCACCGCTTTCGTTGAGCACCTGAACGTCGATGTGATACTGGCGTTTGCGCTGTTCGAGAATGTCCTGGGCGGCCTCTTCGCCCTGGGCTTCGTAGGTTTGCGTCCATTCTTCGGGCAGGGTATTGAGGCCCGGGTGGCGACTGAGAATCCACGCGTCCTGGTTGAGCATGTGCCCGAGCAGAATGGACAACCCTGCCACCAGAGCGATGGCCAGCCAGAAGCTGGCCAGGATACGCCAGAACAATGAGCGCACAGAAAATCCTCAAGCTGACTGAATTCCATGTGGGAGCGAGCCTGCTCGCGATGGCGGTGTGTCAGTCAAAGTAACTTGGTCTGATACACCGCTTTCGCGAGCAGGCTCGCTCCCACATTGAACAGGGTGGTATCAGACCCAACGGTGTACAGCCGTTGGGTCCGGGGTCAGCGCATTATTGCGCTTTTTGCGGTTGTTGCGCTTTCCAGGCCTTGAACTCGGCCCATTCGGCGCGGCGCTCAGCCTGTTTTTTCTGGATCTCGTCGAATTGCTTCTGTTGATCCGGTTTCAGCAGGGCGCGCACATCGGCCTCGGCTTTCTTGTGGTTGGCGGCCATTTCATCTTTCATGGCTTTCTGGTCCGCCGGCGAGAGTTTTTCCAGGTACTTGTCGACCACTTGCTTACGCTCGTGCATCTGCTCGCCCATGATCTTGCGGATCTGCTCGCGCTGTTCGCGGCTCAGGTCCAGTTGGCTGTACGGGCCCTTGCCGTGCATGCCGTGCATCTGACCGCCGTGGCGCGAGCCGTCCATCGAACCACCCATCGGGCCGGCGCCTTCAGGCATGGCCATGGCAACGGTTGGCAGGGCGGCAGCGAACATCAGAGCGATAAGAGTCTTGCGCATGGTGAATCTCCTTGTCTCGTTCCCGGTACGTTCCGGATGAGTACAGATTACGCAGATCAAGGTCAGCGGCGGTCAGCGGAGCGTAAAGCTTGGGTAAAGACGGTTTGGCATCCACCTGACACAACACCAAACCTGTAGGAGCCGGCTTGCCGGCGATTCAGACAACGCGGTGTGTCAGGTAAGCCGCCATCGCCGGCAAGCCAGCTCCTACAGGAGGTTGTATTCACCGACCCTGTAGGAGCCGGCTTGCCGGCGATGCAGACGACGCGGTCATCGCTGGGGATCAGAGGCTGTAGTAATAGCCACGGCTGCGCAGGGCGACGATGCGCGGGCGGCCGTCGGGGTGGGGACCGATCTTTTTGCGCAGGTTGCTGACGTGCATGTCCAGGCTGCGGTCGTACAGGGTGAGCTTGCGACCGAGGGCGATCTGCGCCAGTTCCTGTTTGTCCAGCGGCTCGCCCGGCTGCTTGAGCAAGGCTTCGAGCAAGCGGCTTTCGGAGACGGTGAGGGTGAATTCCTGTTCATCGATGCTGACCACGCCGCGCACCGGGCTGAAACACAGATCGCCCAGTTCAAGCTGGCTGGACACCGCCGCAGGATGACTGCGGCGCAAGACGGCGCGCAGGCGGGCGGTCAGTTCCCGTGGATCGCACGGTTTGGCCAGGTAATCGTCGGCGCCGAGTTCCAGGCCCAGGATGCGGTCCAGAGGTTCGCCGCGGGCCGAGAGCATCAGCACCGGCAATTCCGGATGGTCGCTGCGCAATTGCTTGAGCAGTTCCAGGCCGCTGCCGTCCGGCAGCATCACATCCAGCACCACCGCCGCCGGGGACGTTTCGGCCAGCGCGCGACGAGCACTCTGACCGTCGTGGCAAGCCCGGACATGAAAGCCTTCCTGGCTCAGCCAACTGACCAGAAGCTCACACAGCTCCTGATCGTCATCAATTAATAACAGCTCGCTCATGACTCACTCAATTTAGCCATTGTCGACGTTTTCGACTTGCACCACTGGCGAAGATACCGCAGAGCAGGGCCAATAGCGCAACTCCTGCGCCGATCACGAACCATTGCTGCTGGTCTGTCAAAAAGCGCGGCAGCGGACTGCTGGCCTGGGCTTCCTTGAGTTGCAGCTTCAGACGCTGATTCTCCTGGCGCAACCGGCTCAGCTGAGGGCTTTCGCGTTCGGCATCTGCACTTTGCAGTTGTTTGCTCAGTTCTTCTCGTTGCTGTTCGCTCACCTTCAAGCGTTGCTGCAACTCGCTGATCTGGCTCCCGGCGCTCAAGGACAGAGGCGTCGAACTACCACCGGCGGCACTTTCTTCACCGTGGGCGGGCGCCACGATCGACAACGTGACCAACATCAGACACAACGGACCTTTGCGCATCGGAGCTCCTGAATCCAATCGATTATTGGGCAGGTTGTCGGCAGGCAAACGAGAATAATGAGCGATTGAGAGCGCGATGAACCGGGAAGGTTCATCGCACGGGGGGATTTTACGGGAGGACTTGCTTGAACGGCTTGACCAAAACGTTGGCGTAGACGCCTGCAGCGATGTACGGGTCGGCGTCGGCCCAAGCCTGGGCGGCGCTCAGGGAATCGAATTCGGCGACGATCAGGCTGCCGGTGAAACCCGCAGCGCCCGGGTCATTGCTGTCGACTGCCGGGTGTGGGCCGGCCAATACGATACGACCTTCACCTTTGAGCACTTGCAGGCGCTCAAGGTGTGCAGGCCGTGCGGCCAGGCGGGCTTCCAGGGAATTGGCGACGTCTGTGGCAATGATTGCGTAAAGCATGTCAGTCCTCGGTTTTTGGCGTGGTGGTATCGGCGTCGTGCAGGTGGCGGGACAGGTAAATACCCTGAGCGACCAGGAACAACAGCGTCATGCCCAGGCTGCCGAAGACTTTGAAGTCGACCCAGTATTCCTGAAACGTGAACGCGACAAACAGGTTGGCGGCACCGCAGAACAGGAAAAATGCGATCCAGGCGATGTTCAGGCGAGTCCAGACCTGGTCCGGCAGGGTCAGTGCGTGGCCCATGATGCGCTTGATCAGCAGCTGGTCACCGATGAAGTGGCTGCCGATGAACGCCAGGGCAAACAGCCAGTTGACCACCGGGGCTTTCCATTTCAGGAAGGTCTCGCTGTGGAACGCCAGTGTCAGGCTACCGAAGACCAGGCACGCGATAAGCGTCAGCCATTGGCTTTTTTCCAGCTTGCGCTGCTTGATGAAGAGCGTGCCGTACACCACCAGGGAGCTGATGATCAGCATTGCCGTGGCGCTGTAAATACCGCCTACAGTCACTGGATGACCGGCGATGTCGACGACCCGTGGATCGATTTTGAATACGATGAAAAACAGCAGGAGCGGGATGAAATCGATGAATTGTTTCACAGTGGCAGCCAGAAGCAGGATGTGGCGGCATAATAACAAACATATGGGCGCGCGATAGCGCCGGCTGATTTGAGGTTACACATCCCTGTGAATGTTGATTTGCACTGCCATAGCACGGCCTCCGATGGCGCCCTGGCGCCTGCGGTTCTGGTTGCGCGTGCGTTCGAGAAAGGCGTGCGAGTCCTGGCCTTGACCGATCACGACACCCTTGAAGGCCTCGATGAGGCCCGTAGCGCCGCAACGGCGCTGGGGATGCAACTGGTCAACGGCGTCGAGTTGTCCTGCACCTGGGGCGGCGCAACCATTCATGTGCTGGGCTACGGATTTGATGTCAATGCCGCGCCGTTGGTCGATGCCATCGCCAAGTTGCACGATGGCCGTTGGCTACGTTCCGAAGAAATAAGCCGCAAACTGGCGTTGAAGGGCATGCCGGGTGCGCTGGAGGGCGCCCGGGCGATTCAACAGGAACTGGGCGACAGCGGCAACGCGCCGGCCCGCCCGCACTTCGCTGACTGGATGGTGCGTGAAGGTTTCGTCAAGGATCGCGCCGAAGCGTTCCGCAAATGGCTGGGCGCCGGCAAGCTGGGGGACGTCAAGCAACACTGGCCGACCCTGGAAGAAACCGTCGAAACCCTGCGCGCCGCCAAAGCCTGGGTGAGCCTGGCGCATCCCTGGCACTACGATTTCACTCGCAGCAAGCGTCGCCGCCTGATTTCTGACTATATTCAAGCTGGGGGCCACGCTATCGAAGTGGTCAATGGCCATCAGCCCGCCGAGCAAGTGGGCAGCCTGGCGATTCTCGCCCGCGAGTTCGGTCTGCTGGTCAGCGCTGGCAGTGATTTTCATGGCCCTGGAGGCTGGTCCGAGATCGGTGAATACCGCCCGCTCCCGGAGGATCTGCCACCACTGTGGTGTCGATTCAAACATGACCCAATTATTGCCGCCGTCTGAACAGGTAGAGAATGTGAGTCAATTTTTCCAGATACATCCGGAAAACCCGCAAGCGCGCCTGATCAAACAGGCTGTCGAGATCATCCGCAACGGCGGGGTGGTGATTTATCCCACAGACTCTTCCTACGCCATTGGTTGCCAGATCGGCGACAAGAATGCCGTGGAGCGCGTGCGCCGGTTGCGTCAACTGGACGAGAAGCACAACTTCGCGCTGATTTGCTGCGACCTGTCGCAACTCGGGCTGTTCGCCAAGATCGACACCGGCACCTTCCGCGTGCTCAAGGCGCACCTGCCGGGGCCTTACACCTTCATTCTCAACGCCACCCGTGAAGTCCCGCGGCTGTTGTTGCACCCGAAAAAGCGCACCATCGGCCTGCGTGTGCCAAGCCATCCGATTGCCCTGGCGCTGCTGGAAGAACTCGGCGAACCGCTGATGAGCGTGACGCTGATCATGCCGGGCGACACCGACCCGCTGAGCGATCCTTACGAAATGCGCCAATTGCTCGAGCATCAAGTGGACCTGATCATCGACGGCGGTTTCGGTGG
This sequence comes from Pseudomonas sp. BF-RE-21, assembly GCF_019947305.1. Classification (NCBI taxonomy): domain Bacteria; kingdom Pseudomonadati; phylum Pseudomonadota; class Gammaproteobacteria; order Pseudomonadales; family Pseudomonadaceae; genus Pseudomonas; species Pseudomonas sp. BF-RE-21. The sequence goes on from NZ_JAGYGF010000014.1 coordinate 95,356, forward strand.
GATCAAGGCGTCCACAGTGATCAACCTCGCCGATGGCGAGCCGGAAGTGATCCGCGTCGGTTGCGGCGACCCGACGCCGTTCATGGCCGAGGCGTAAATGTCTGCAGTAGAACCCGTTATCGACAGTCAGGCCGGCGCCCAGCAAGAACTGCCTTTCGCCATGGTCTATGGCCAGGCGGTGCTGGAAATGCCGCTGGACCTGTACATTCCGCCGGATGCGCTCGAGGTTTTTCTCGAAGCCTTCGAAGGCCCCCTCGACCTGCTGCTGTACCTGATCCGCAAACAGAACATCAACATCCTCGACATCCCGGTGGCGGAAATCACCCGCCAGTACATGGGCTATGTCGAATTGATGCAGTCGGTGCGCCTGGAACTGGCCGCCGAGTACCTGGTGATGGCCGCGATGCTGGCCGAAATCAAATCGCGGATGCTGTTGCCTCGCGCCGAAACCATCGAAGACGAAGAAGACGATCCGCGCGCCGAACTGATCCGTCGCTTGCAGGAATACGAGCGCTTCAAGGCAGCCGCCGAAGGCATCGACGGCCTGAGCCGCGTCGGTCGTGATGTGGTGGTGCCCAAGCTGGATGCCCCGGAAGCACGGGCGCGCAAGCTGTTGCCGGATGTGAGTCTGTCCGAGTTGTTGATGTCCATGGCCGAGGTGCTGCGCCGTGGCGACATGTTCGAAAGCCACCAGGTCAGCCGCGAGGCGCTGTCCACGCGCGAGCGTATGAGCGACGTGCTGGAGCGGCTCAAGGGGGGCGGTTTCGTTCCCTTTGTCGAGCTGTTCACCGCTGAAGAAGGACGCCTGGGGGTGGTGGTGACCTTTATGGCGATCCTCGAACTGGTCAAGGAATCCTTGGTCGAGCTGGTGCAGAATGAGCCGTTCGCGGCGATCCACGTGCGAGCCCGAGCCGAATAACGAGTTGAATCATGAACCTGACTGAACCCCGCGAGCTGGCGCCACTGCTTGAAGCCTTTCTGTTGGCCTCGGGAAAACCGCAATCGCTTGAACGCCTGTTCGAACTCTTTGAGGAGGGCGAGCGGCCGGAACCGCCGGTTTTCAAAAAAGCCCTGACGATCCTGGCCAAGTCCTGCGAGGGCCGTGCGTTCGAGCTGAAGGAAGTCGCCTCCGGCTATCGCCTGCAGATCCGCGAAAAATTCTCGCCATGGGTCGGGCGTTTGTGGGAAGAGCGCCCGCAGCGGTATTCCCGCGCCATGCTCGAAACCATGGCCCTGATTGCCTATCGCCAGCCGATCACCCGTGGCGAGATCGAAGACGTGCGGGGCGTGGCGGTCAACAGTCACATCGTCAAGACGTTGCTGGAACGGGAGTGGATTCGCATCGTCGGTTATCGCGACGTGCCCGGTAAACCGGCGATGTTTGCGACGACGAAGGCGTTTCTCGATCATTTCAACCTGAAGAATCTTGACGATCTGCCGCCGCTCGCAGAACTGCGCGAGCTGGAGCCTGACCCGGTGCTCGACTTCGACGATGCGCCCGTGCCAGCCGGTTTGCAGGAACTGGCGGACGCCAGCGCCGAGCCGGAAGAGCCGAAAGAAGAAACCAGCTTCCATACGTTGTTGCTGGAGCTGGACACCATGGAGGAGGGGCTCAAGACCGACTTCGATGACATTTTGCGTGATGGCGAGATGAGCGTGACCGAAGAGGTTTTGGCGCAGCCGGAAGCGGTCATTGAGGCTGAGCTTCAAGTCGAACCAGAAGCCACCGTCGAAGAAGAACGGGAAGATGATGTGCTCGGTGTGGCTGAGGCGCGCGAAAAGCTCCTGGCCGCCGTCGCCGCGCTCGAACAGCCGAAACCCGAGCCCGAACCCGAGTTGTCCGACGAAGAAGCCGAAGCCCGGGCCCTCGCCGAAGCCATCGAAGCCGAACGCCGCGAGTTCGAAGACTGACCTCCGACCTCACAGACGATGAAATCCCTGTAGGAGCCGGCTTGCCGGCGATAGCGGTGGGTCAGTCGACACATTTAGTGCCTGACAGGACGCCATCGCCGGCAAGCCGGCTCCTACAGGGTTTGTGTTGGCTGGAGAGTTTGATGAGTTCAACCAAAGATCAGCGTCTGATCAACCTCGGTACCACCGGTCGGCGGAAATCCGGGTAACTGGCCATTCATCAGCTAGTCTCTGATGCGCAAACGCCGACATGAGCGTATGATTCGCGACCCTTCGGCGATCCCTTCGCCCAAGTACAAGCTTTCAACTCTTCAGGCAAAGCCTGAACAGACCACACCGGGAGGTGCCCAGATGAGTATCAACGACCAGAAAGACGACCAGGAAATCGGCCCAGCAGGCGAGAAACTGCAGAAAGTCCTCGCCCGTATCGGCGTCGGCTCGCGCCGTGACGTAGAAGCCTGGATCAGCCACGGCCGCATCAAGGTCAACGGCAAAGACGCCACCCTCGGGCAGCGCGTCGACATGCACGACGCCATCACCATCGATGGCAAGGTGATCAAGCGCGAAGAAGCCGCCGAGTCGGTACGCCGCGTGATCATGTACAACAAGCCCGACGGTGAAATCTGCACCCGCCTTGACCCGGAAGGCCGTCCGACCGTGTTCGACAAGATGCCACGGCCCAAAGAAGGTCGCTGGATCAACATCGGCCGTCTGGACATCAACACCACCGGCCTGCTGATGTTCACCACCGACGGTGAACTGGCCAACCGCCTGATGCACCCTTCCTACGAAATGGACCGTGAATACGCGGTACGTGTGCGTGGCGAAGTCGATGACGAGATGATCGAGCGTCTGAAGGCAGGCGTCGTCCTTGAAGACGGCCCGGCCAAGTTCACCGACATCAAGCAAGCGCCAGGTGGCGAAGGTTTCAACCACTGGTACCACTGCGTGGTGATGGAAGGTCGCAACCGCGAAGTTCGCCGTCTGTGGGAATCCCAGGGCCTGGTGGTCAGCCGTCTGAAGCGCGTGCGTTTCGGTCCGGTGTTCCTCAACTCCGACCTGCCGATGGGCCGCTGGCGCGAAATGAGCCAGTACGAAGTCGACATTCTGAGTGCGGAAGTGGGTCTGACGCCTGTGGCCATGCCGCAGATGAACGCCAAGAGCAAAGACAAGCTCGACCGTATGCAGCGTAAATCGTCGCGTCCGATGGGCAAGACCGAGCGCGTGCGTTCGTTGCGTCCTGCCATCGGTAACCAGTCCGCTGCTACACCGCGCGATACCCGTGAACCGCATATCGAAGGCGAGCGCCCGGCCCGCAAGCCAGCAGCGCCACGCGCCGACGGCGAGCGTGGTCCACGCACGCCGCGTCCGGCCAACGGTCGCACTGAGCGTGGCGAAGGCCGCGGTGCCCCTGCGGGTCGTGGTGAGTCAGGTCGCGGTACGCCAGTGGCGGATCGTCCATCGGACACCAAGCGCCCGGCCAAGCCAGCGCCAAAACGTCCGGGGATCAAGCTGGTCGAGGGTGACAAACCATCGGGCAAGCGCCGCGGCGCGCCAGCCGGTTCGGGCCAGCGTCCGGGCTTCGGTCGTCGCAAGCCTGAGTAAGGGCTGAGCGGCAGATGAAAAACGCCAACCTTCGGGTTGGCGTTTTTTTTGGCCCTGACTTAAGTGGTGAGTTGTCTGTGAATCCGTCTTCGCGGGCAAGCCTCGCTCCTACAGGTTCGGTGCCGTTTCCGCGAGCCGCGATACCTGTAGGAGCGAGGCTTGCCCGCGAAGGCGTCAGTGGGAGCACTGCCAAAGTCAGCGTGGAAAATAGGTGTTACGCCTCGTAAAGAAAACCTGACGATTTCTGCCGATTGGCCTCGCGAAACCACCCTCCGACGATAACCGTAAGAAATTTCTTCCGCTCTATGAGCCTTTAGACCTTTTTCAGCTCTCTGGCCCGCTTGTTTCAGCGGCTCCAGAAGGGTGTCATGCGCCCCATGCCTGTCGTGCAGGTGCATAACAAAAAGGAGGCGCAATGTACGCCGTGACTCATCTCCATCTCTCCCCGTGGGGCGGTTTTCCTATCGCTCACGCCGACGACCCGCAAAGGTCTGACTCTCTTTTTGCAGCCGCCCGAAACACTCGGGGCGGACACAGGCAATCCCGGCAACCGACGCGCTGATCCAGCGGTGTCTGGCAGCAGGGGGTTAGCGGTGTACAATGCGCCGCGTTTTACCTGTGACCTCCTGCGCACCTGCGCAAACCTCAAGGCTATCCGCCTTGTTCACTCCGCCGCGTCACGAGCGTGTCGGGTTCGATTTCGTCACAGATAAAAACAAACAGGTGACGCATGACCGTTGTAAATACGCTGAACTCCTGGTGCCTGCGCTGGGGTTTGATCGGCGCTGCTTAAAGTCGCAACCGAGCAGCAACGTCTATTGAACATCATCAAACCTTGCGTGAGACCCTTTTCATGAGTGGACAAAACTCGCATTCAGGCGAGCTGAAACGCGGCCTGAAGAATCGTCATATTCAACTGATCGCCCTCGGTGGCGCGATTGGTACCGGCCTGTTCCTCGGCTCGGCCGGTGTACTGAAATCCGCCGGCCCGTCGATGATCCTCGGCTACGCCATCTGCGGCTTCATTGCCTTCATGATCATGCGCCAGCTCGGCGAAATGATCGTCGAAGAGCCGGTGGCTGGTTCCTTCAGCCACTTCGCGCACAAATACTGGGGTGGTTTCGCCGGTTTCCTGTCGGGCTGGAACTGCTGGATCCTGTACATTCTGGTGGGCATGTCGGAGCTGACCGCCGTCGGCAAATACATCCACTACTGGGCACCGGACATCCCGACCTGGGTCTCGGCAGCCGGGTTCTTCGTGCTGATCAACCTCATTAACCTGGCCAACGTCAAAGTCTTTGGCGAGGCGGAGTTCTGGTTCGCGATCATCAAGGTCGTGGCGATCGTCGGCATGATTGCCCTGGGCAGCTATCTGCTGGTCAGCGGGCACGGCGGACCGGAAGCGTCGGTGACCAACCTGTGGTCCCACGGTGGTTTCTTCCCGAATGGCGTCAGTGGTCTGGTGATGGCCATGGCGATCATCATGTTCAGCTTCGGCGGCCTGGAAATGCTCGGCTTCACCGCAGCAGAAGCGGACAAACCGAAAACCGTGATCCCGAAAGCGATCAACCAGGTGATCTACCGGATCCTGATTTTCTACATCGGCGCACTGGTCATCCTGCTGTCGTTGACGCCATGGGACAGCCTGCTGGCGACCCTGAACGCCTCCGGCGATTCCTATAGCGGCAGCCCGTTCGTGCAAGTGTTCTCGATGCTCGGCAGCAACACCGCCGCGCACATCCTCAACTTCGTGGTGCTGACCGCGGCGTTGTCGGTGTACAACAGCGGCACCTACTGCAACAGCCGCATGCTGCTGGGCATGGCCGAGCAGGGCGATGCGCCGAAAGCCCTGGCGAAGATCGACAAGCGCGGCGTGCCGGTGCGTTCGATCCTCGCTTCGGCGGCAGTGACGCTGATTGCGGTGCTGTTGAACTACCTGATCCCGCAAAACGCGCTGGAACTGTTGATGTCGCTGGTGGTGGCCACGTTGGTGATCAACTGGGCGATGATCAGCTATTCGCACTTCAAGTTCCGCCAGCACATGAACAAGACCAAGCAGACGCCGCTGTTCAAGGCCCTGTGGTATCCGTACGGAAACTACATCTGCCTGGCGTTCGTGGTGTTCATCCTTGGCGTGATGCTGTTGATCCCGGGCATTCAGGTTTCGGTGTACGCGATTCCGGTGTGGGTCGTGTTCATGTGGATTTGCTACGGCATCAAGAACAAGCGCAGTGCTCAACAAACGTTGCAGGCTGCAGTGAAATAACGCAGCGTGCAGACACAACAAACCCGGCCATGTGCCGGGTTTGTTGTTTCTGGGGTACACACAAAACACCTGTGGGAGCGAGCCTGCTCGCGATAGCGGCAGGTCAGGCAATGATGATGTCGACTGACACGGCCTCATCGCCAGCAGGCTGGCTCCCACAGGGACGGTGCTAATCAAGGTATCCTGCGCACTCTGAATACGGACGCTTTTCCATGCTGGTGATTTCCAACAACGTGCATCTGCCGGATGCCGAGATCGAATTGACGGCCATCCGCGCCCAGGGCGCCGGTGGGCAGAACGTCAACAAGGTCTCCAGCGCCGTGCACTTGCGCTTCGACATTCCGGCCTCGTCCTTGCCCGAGTTCTACAAGGAGCGGCTGCTGGCGCTGCGTGACAGCCGCATCACCAGCGACGGCGTGTTGATCATCAAGGCCCAGCAATACCGCACGCAGGAGGCCAATCGCGCCGATGCGCTGGAGCGGCTGACCGAGTTGATCCTCAGCGCCACCAAGGTCGAAAAGAAACGCCGTCCGACCAAGCCGACCCTCGGCTCGAAGAAGCGTCGGCTCGAATCCAAGACCAAGCGCGGCAGCATCAAGGCCGGGCGCGGCAAGGTCGATTTCTAGCGGGCGTCTCGCTCTTCACGATATTTGGGCGCTTGCCTGTACAGGTAAACGCTCAGTGCCAAACCGCTCAAAGCGGCGATTGCGGCGAACAGGAAGATCGAAGCAAAACCAAATCCGGCGGCAATCGCGCCCGCCAACGGTCCGGTAATCCCCAGCGACAAATCGATGAACAGCGAATACGCGCCAACCGCAGCGCCACGGCTGGACGCTGGCACCAGATTGACCGCTTCCACGCCCAGCGCCGGGAACACCAGGGAAAAACCGAAACCGCTCAGCGCCGCGCCGGCCAAGGCCCAATGAGCATCCGGTGCCAGCCACAGCAGCAACAGCCCGAGGGTTTCCACCGACAGACAGGCAATCGCCACGCGAAAACCACCGAGGCGGTTGATCAGGTTGCCGAACAACAGCCGCGCGCCGATGAAGCTCGCGCCAAACAGGCTCAGGCACAACACCGCGTTGTCCCAATGTTGCGTGGCGTAATACAGGGTGATGAAGGTGGCGATGGTGCCGAAGCCGATCGAACCCAGCGCCAGGCCGCAACCGTGCGGCAGCACTCGACCCAGCACATGCATGAACGGCAATCGTTCCCCGGCCACGATGGGCGCGGCGGTTTTCGGCCAGGCCAGCGCCAGGCCCAGCACGGCCAGCAACACGATGCTCACGCCCATGCTCCACAAGCCCAACTGACTGACCAGCAACACGCCAAGCGGTGCGCCGACGGCGAGTGCGCCATAACTGGCGATGCCGTTCCACGAGATTACTTTGGCGGTGTTCGCCGCGCCGACCCGGCCGATGCCCCAGCCGATCGAGCCCGAGCCCACCAGGCTTTCCGCGCTGCCAAGCACCAGGCGGCCGATCAACAGGCTGATCAGGCTCAGCATCGGCAGGCTTTGGGTCCAGGCCGAAATCAGCATGAATACGCCGCTCAGGCCGCAACCGGCGAGGCCATACATGACCGCCAGTTTGCTGCCCTTGTTATCAATGATTTTCCCGGCGTATGGACGGCTGAGCAGGGTGGCCAGGTATTGCACGCTGATCACCAGGCCGGCGACTACGGCACCGAAACCCAGATCGCTGTGGACGTAGCCGGGCAATACGGCCAGGGGAATGCCGATGTTGAGGTAGCCGATAAAAGTGAACAGGACGATGGAAACGACTTGCAGCGTGACCGCCAGGGGGCGCTGGTTTTCAGACATGGGTAAAGGTCCACGGGAAAGCAGGATAGATAGGCTGCTTATGATAGCGGCGTGAGAGGCCGCGGGCGTGGAAAAGTAAAACTATTTGCCGGGTGGGGGGTGAATCAGGGTTTGGCGGGGGCGACCAGTTGTGTCGTGACCAGGGCGGCCAGGGCATTTTCTTCGCTGCCGAAACGGGCGAGCAATGCCGCTTGTTTCTCGGGGGGGAGGCGATTCCAGATCTCGATCATCTTCTCGGCGGTGCCGATCAGAACGCTGGCCTGGGTCTCGCTAAAGTCATCGGTCATGGTGTGCAACTCAAGGGTTCAGGCGGTGTGGAAAGCGCATGTTAGCGCTTTCCACACGGTCTGGCATTGCGGGTGTTTCAGTCTTCGCTGTCGGCCTGGCGGCGTTCAGTGGCTTCTTTCGGCTCGGGCTGTTGGGCGCCGGCTTGCTGCGTGGGTGTCTGCTCAGTTTCGTGCAGGCTTGGGAAGGGGAGATTAGGGATCTCGTGCATGTTTCGCGCTCCTCGCAAAGTCTGTTGATAGATCTGGTAGATCCGCGCTTTTACAAAGCCTGGGCAGGATACAGCAGGAGAAATGACAATCAGACTTTTATATCCAATTGTTACGACGGATGGGCTTGTCTAGACAGGTGTGGAAGAGGGCACACCGCAAAACAAATGTGGGAGCGAGCCTGCTCGCGATAGCGGAGTGTCAGTCAACGTCTATGTCGACTGATACACCGCTATCGCGAGCAGGCTCGCTCCCACAAGGGAACTACAGAGTTCTTGAGATTACTTGCAGACTTTGGCGATGGCTTCGGCCAGCAGATCAAGACGCGTCGCATCAATCCCCGCCACGTTTGCCCGGCCGGTACCGACCATGTAAACGCTGTGATGATCACGCAGCTGTTTAACCTGGTCAGGCGTCAATCCGGTGTAGGAAAACATGCCGCGTTGCACACCAATGTGCGCAAAGCGCTCGCGCAAGCCATGAGGCTCCAGCGCCTCGACCAGACCGCTGCGCAGTTGGGCGATACGCAAACGCATGGCTTCCACTTCGTCGGCCCAGAGGCTTTTCAGCTCTGGATCGCCGAGGATCGTTGCCACGACGGCGGCGCCGTGATCCGGTGGAGTCGACCACAGGTTACGGGCGATGTTGGCCAGTTGGCTGCGGATATCCACCAGTTTGTCAGCCGTCTTCGCGCAGACAATCAGCGCACCCGTGCGGTCGCGGTACAGGCCGAAGTTCTTCGAGCAGGAGCTGGTGATCAACACTTCCGGCAGTTCAGCAGCGAACAACCGGGTCGACCACGCATCCTGCTCCAGTCCGTCGCCGAAACCCTGATAGGCGAAGTCGATCAGCGGCACCAGATTACGACTGCGCACCACTTCCAGCACCCGGCGCCAGTCGTCATGGGACAGATCGAAACCGGTCGGGTTGTGGCAGCAAGCGTGCAGCAAAACCACATCGCCCTCAGGGGCTTCGTTGAGTGCTGCCAGCATCGCTTCAACATCGAGGCGGTTGTCGCTGCCGACATAAGGGTAGTGATTAACCTTGACCCCGGCCGTGGCGAAAATGGTTTCGTGAATCGGCCAGGTCGGGTTGCTCAACCACACGCCACGACCCGGCAGGCACTGGGCGATGAAGTCCGCGCTCAAGCGCAGCGCACCGGTGCCGCCCGGCGTCTGGGTGGCGCCGGCCCGTTGTTCGGCGATCAGCGCAGAATCGGCGCCGAGCACCAACTCGTTGATGGCTTTGCCGAACGCCGGTTCGCCGTGACCGCCGATGTAGGTCTTGGTGGTCTGGCGATCCACCAGGCGCTGCTCCGCAATCTTCACGGCCTGGGGAATCGGCGTCAGGCCAAAGGCGTCTTTATAGACGCCCACGCCAAGGTCGAATTTGCGCGGGTTGGGGTCCTGCGCATAGGCCTCCATTAGGCCGAGAATCGGGTCGCCGGGTACTCGACCTATGGCGTCGAAATGCATTATTTGCGGCCCTCGGCGTCCTTGGCCACTTCGTCAGTGCGCGCGGCCATGATGAAATCGTTGCGGTGCAGGCCTTTGATGGAGTGGCTCCACCAGGTCACGGTGACTTTGCCCCATTCGGTCAGCAGGCCCGGGTGGTGACCTTCAGCCTCGGAGATTTCACCGACGGCGTTGGTGAACGCCAGCGCGTGCTTGAAGTTCTTGAACAGGAAAACCTTTTCCAGCTGCATGACGCTGTCGCGGACTTCGATGTTCCAGTCCGGGATTTGCTTGATCAGTACCGGCAGCTCTTCGTCGCTGACCTGAGGGGCGTCGGCGCGGCAGGCTTCGCAATGGGCTTGGTTCAATGTGGACATGATGTGTTCCTGAATTCGAATGATTGGAAATCGGCCGTCAGTGCAACCACGCTAAACCAAAGCGTCGATTCCTGACAGGCTCACTTGATTCTAAAAGCTGCGGATCACGCGGCTTTCGGCGGAAATTTCGGTGCGTGCAAGCCCAGCTGCATGCCTTGCTTGACCATGCCCATGATGTCTTCGTGGGCGAGGTCGAACAGACGCTTGAGGTTCGGCAGGACGAAATACAACGGTTGCAGGATGTCGATGCGGTAAGGCGTGCGCATGCATTCCAATGGGTCGAAGGCCTGATGCTCAGGTTCGTCCGACAGGCTGTAAACGGTTTCTTTCGGCGAGGAAAGAATGCCGCCGCCGTAAATGCGCTGGCCTTCGGGGGTATCGACCAGGCCGAACTCGATGGTCATCCAGTACAGGCGCGCCAGGTACACGCGTTCTTCCTTGGAAGCCTTCAGGCCGAGTTTGCCGTAGGTGTGGGTGAATTCGGCGAACCAAGGGTTGGTCAGCAGCGGGCAGTGGCCAAAGATCTCGTGGAAAATGTCCGGCTCTTGCAGGTAATCCAGCTCTTCGCGGGTACGAATAAACGTCGCCACCGGAAACTGCTTGTTGGCCAGTAATTCAAAGAAGGTCTGGAAAGGAATCAGTGCGGGTACTCGGGCAACCTGCCAGCCGGTGGTTTCACCGAGGACTTTGTTGATTTCGCCGAGTTGCGGAATGCGGTCGTGGGGCAGGCCGAGTTTTTCGATACCGTCCAGGTATTCCTGGCACGCACGCCCTTCGATCACTTTCAGTTGGCGAGTGATCAGCGTGTTCCACACCGCGTGTTCTTCTGCGGGGTAGTCGATAAAACCTTGCGCATCGGGCTCGCGAGCCACGTACTGCGTCTGCTTCATGCTGCTCTCCTGCTAGGGGATTTCGTTCTTGTTATGTCCTGCTATGGACTTAGAAATACCTCAGGAATTGCGATGTTGCAGCACGTGTAAGCCGTCGCATGTAGGAAAATTCGTTGGTTTTCGTAAACTTTTCGTTACGGATTGGCGGCTGTGGCGCTGCGCATGAGTTTTTCGGGTTTGAAATGGCTCACAGGTGTCACATAATCTTGACGACTATCTGAGGGCGCCAACAGAAAATTTCCCCTGCGGCCCTCGATTGATTGGTAAACCGCTGTAGGTAGGAGCCGGCTTGCCGGCGATAGCGTTCTCAAGGACGCCATCGCCGGCAAGCCAGCTCCTACAGGGAGCGATCCATCGCCTTAATTTATCTTCGGGCCTTATATGCGTATCAAAGTCCACTGCCAGAACCGCATCGGCATCCTGCGCGACATTCTCAATTTGCTGGTCGAGTACGGGATCAACGTCGCTCGAGGTGAAGTGGGTGGCGAGCATGGCAACGCGATCTACCTGCATTGCCCGAACCTGATCAATATTCAGTTCCAGGCATTGCGTCCGAAATTCGAGTCGATTGCCGGGGTCTTTGGCGTCAAGCGTGTAGGCCTGATGCCGAGCGAGCGTCGGCACATGGAACTCAATGCTTTGCTCGGTGCTCTGGAATTTCCGGTGTTGTCGATCGACATGGGCGGCTCGATTGTCGCGGCTAACCGCGCGGCGGCGCAGTTGCTCGGCGTGCGTGTCGATGAGGTGCCGGGGATTCCCTTGTCGCGTTACGCCGAGGATTTCGATTTGCCGGAACTGGTGCGCGCCAACAAGTCGCGGATCAACGGGCTGCGGGTCAAGGTCAAGGGCGACGTGTTTCTGGCCGACATCGCGCCGCTGCAATCGGAGCATGACGACAGCGAGGCCATGGCCGGCGCGGTGCTGACGCTGCACCGTGCTGACCGGGTAGGGGAGCGCATTTACAACGTGCGCAAACAGGAACTGCGCGGGTTCGACAGCATCTTCCAAAGCTCGAAAGTGATGGCGGCGGTGGTGCGTGAAGCCCGGCGCATGGCACCGCTGGATGCGCCGCTATTGATAGAAGGCGAAACCGGCACCGGCAAGGAATTGCTGGCACGCGCCTGCCACCTGGCGAGCCCCCGGGGGCAGTCGCCGCTGATGGCGCTCAATTGCGCCGGCCTGCCGGAGTCCATGGCCGAGACTGAACTGTTCGGCTACGGCCCCGGTGCGTTTGAAGGCGCCCGTGCCGAAGGCAAGCTCGGGCTGTTGGAGCTGACGGCGGGCGGTACGCTGTTTCTCGATGGCGTGGGGGAAATGAGCCCACGCCTGCAGGTGAAATTACTCAGATTCCTGCAGGACGGATGCTTCCGTCGTGTAGGCAGTGATGAAGAGGTTTACCTCGATGTGCGAGTGATCTGTGCCACCCAGGTCGACCTGTCGGAATTGTGCGCGCGTGGCGAGTTTCGCCAGGATTTGTATCACCGTTTGAACGTGCTTTCGCTGCATATCCCGCCACTGCGCGAATGCCTGGATGGTTTGACGCCGTTGGTGGAGCACTTCCTTGATCAGGCCAGTCGGCAGATCGGTTGTCCTCTGCCGAAACTGGCGCCGGCGGCCATGGAGCGGCTCAGTCACTACCATTGGCCGGGCAACGTTCGGCAGTTGGAAAACGTGCTGTTCCAGGCGGTTTCGTTATGCGAGGGCGGGACGGTCAAGGCTGAACATATTCGCCTGCCGGATTATGGCGTGCGTCAGCCGCTTGGCGATTTTTCGCTTGAAGGCGGGCTGGATGAGATTGTCGGGCGGTTCGAGAAAGCGGTGCTGGAGCGTTTGTATTCGGAGCATCCGAGCAGTCGGCAACTGGGCAAGCGGTTAGGGGTTTCGCATACCACCATTGCCAACAAGTTGCGTGAGTATGAGGTTGGCAAGACTGAGTCCTAGCTGGCGTTTGCTGTGTTTGTTTTGGCCCCATCGCGAGCAGGGCTCGCTCCTACAGGGGATTGCATTCCAAATGTAGGAGCGAGCCCTGCTCGCGATAGCGGTATCCTGTTCAGCCTCAAGGCCAAGCCTTGCCACTTACCGGCATAACACCGCCGGTTTTTCGTCTTTGACACATTCCCCCATTTCCCCCTGAACCCTCCAAGTCCTTTGTTTGCCGGGCTCCGCGCCGCCAGAAAAAAGTTGGTCTGCAAATTGCTTATCGCTCAGCAGTACAGCGGTGGGCGGCAAACGTCCGGCATGCAGAGGAAAGAGTGTGGACAAGTACCTTTATGTGGCAATGACCGGCGCCAGCCAGAATGCACTGGCGCAGAAGGCTCATGCGAACAACCTGGCGAACATCTCCACCAACGGCTTCCAGAAAGACCTGGAGCAGGCGCGTTCGATGCCGGTATTCGGTGACAGCTTTCCGGCGCGTGCGTTTGCGATGTCCGAACGCCCGGCCACCGACTTCTCCGCGGGCTCTCTGGTACAAACCGGTCGCGACCTCGACGTCGCGGTGCAGGGCAACGGCTGGATCGCGGTGCAGAACCCCGACGGCGGTGAAAGCTACGTGCGCACCGGCAGTCTGAACGTTGACGCTCTGGGCGTATTGCGGGCCGGCAACGGCATGCCGGTGATGGGCAATGGCGGGCCGATTTCCGTGCCGCCCGAGCAGCAAATCGAAGTGGGTGAAGACGGCACCGTCAGCATTCGTGCGATGGGCGAAGGCCCACGAGTGATGGCTGAAGTCGACCGCATCAAGCTGGTCAACCCGGATTTCAAGAACATGACCAAAGGCCTGGACGGTTCGATCCACACCAAGGATGGCAAGCCGGCGCAAGCCGATGCCAACGTCAAACTGGTGTCCGGGTTCCTGGAGTCGAGCAACGTCAATGCCGTGGAAGAGATGACTTCGGTACTGGCGCTGGCCAAGCAGTTCGAGCTGCACATCAAGATGATGAACACCGCCAAAGACGATGACCAGGCCATGGCTCGGGTCTTGCAGATCAGCTAATTATCAGAACGTCGCGCCGTAAAACAGGCGCACGAGGAGAATCGAATGCTTCCGGCTCTATGGGTTGCCAAAACAGGTCTGTCCGCCCAGGACACCAACCTGACCACCATTTCCAACAACCTGGCGAACGTGTCGACCACGGGTTTCAAACGTGATCGCGCCGAGTTCCAGGACCTGCTGTACCAGATCAAACGCCAGCCAGGCGCCCAGTCGACCCAGGACAGCGAACTGCCGTCGGGTCTGCAATTGGGTACCGGTGTGCGCATTGTCGGCACCCAGAAAAACTTCAACGCCGGTAGCCTGCAAACTACCGAGCAGCCGTTGGACATGGCCATCGACGGTCGGGGTTTCTTCCAGATCCTGCAACCGGACGGCACCACGTCCTACACCCGTGACGGTACGTTCCACCTCGACTCCAACGGCCAGATCGTGAACGCCAACGGCTTCGCCCTCGAGCCGGCCATTGTCATTCCGAACGACGCGCAGACCTTCACGGTCGGTCGCGACGGCACCGTGTCCATCACCATTGCCGGCAACCCGGCATCCCAGGTGATCGGCAACCTGCAAACCGCCGACTTCATCAACCCGGCCGGCCTGCAAGCCGTGGGTAACAACCTGTTCCTGGAAACCGCTGCCAGCGGCGCGCCGCAAGTCGGCACGCCAGGCCTGGCCGGTTTCGGTACCACGCTGCAGAACACCCTGGAAACTTCCAACGTCAGCACCGTTGAAGAGATGGTCAACATGATCACCACTCAGCGCGCCTACGAGATGAACTCCAAGGTGATCTCCACCGCCGACCAGATGCTCTCGTTCGTAACGCAGAATCTGTAATCAAGTCTATGAGGCGGTCATGAGGCCGCCTGCAACACCGTGAGGTAGGGTCATGAATCGCTTTGTATCTGTCCTGGCACTGAGTGGCGTCGTCGCGCTGGCGGGTTGCGTCGGTCCGACGCCCAAGCCCAATGACCCTTACTACGCCCCGGTGTTGCCGCGTACGCCATTGCCGGCTGCCGCGAACAACGGCTCGATCTACCAGGCCGGTTTCGAACAGAACCTGTACAGCGACCGCAAGGCGTTCCGGGTCGGTGACATCATTACCATCACCCTGAACGAAAAAACCCAGGCCAGTAAAAACGCCAACTCGCAAGTGGCCAAGAACAGCAAGGCCGGCATTGGCCTGACGTCGTTGTTCGGTGTGGTGCCCAACACTAACAACCCATTCAATGAGAATGATCTGACACTGAATGCGAGTTACAGCGGCGACCGCGCGACCAAGGGCGACAGCAAGGCAGGGCAGGGCAACAGCCTGACCGGTTCGATCACCGTGACCGTCGCCGACGTCTTGCCCAACGGCATCATTGCCGTGCGCGGCGAGAAGTGGATGACCCTCAATACCGGTGATGAACTGGTACGGATCGCCGGCCTGGTCCGGGCCGATGACATCGCGACCGACAACACGGTTTCGTCAACGCGCATCGCCGATGCACGCATCACCTATTCGGGCACCGGTTCGTTTGCCGATGCGAGTCAGCCAGGCTGGTTCGACCGTTTCTTCCTCAGCCCGCTGTTCCCTTTCTAGGTGGTCACGTTGAATTTCAAACACCTGATGGTGGCTGCGTTCCTGATGTCCGCAGCCTTCGGTGCTCAGGCCGAGCGGCTGAAGGATATCGCCAGTATTTCCGGCGTACGTTCCAACCAATTGATCGGCTACGGCCTGGTGGTCGGGCTCAACGGTACCGGCGACCAGACGACGCAGACGCCGTTCACCCTGCAAACCTTCAACAACATGCTCTCGCAGTTCGGCATCAAGGTGCCGCCCGGTTCGGGCAACGTGCAGTTGAAGAACGTCGCGGCGGTATCGATCAGTGCCGACTTGCCGGCCTTCGCCAAACCGGGTCAGCAGGTGGACATTACCGTGTCCTCCATCGGTAACTCCAAGAGCCTGCGCGGCGGCACCTTGCTGCTGACGCCGCTCAAGGGTATCGACGGCAACGTTTACGCGGTCGCCCAGGGCAACCTGGTCGTCGGCGGTTTTGATGCTGAAGGTCGTGACGGTTCGAAGATCACCGTCAACGTTCCGTCGGCCGGTCGCATCCCGGGTGGTGCGTCGGTCGAGCGTTCGGTGCCGAGCGGTTTCAACCAGGGCAACAGCCTGACGTTGAACCTCAACCGTTCCGACTTCACCACCGCCAAGCGCATCGTCGACAAGATCAATGACATGCTCGGCCCTGGCGTTGCCCAGGCCATCGACGGCGGTTCGATTCGCGTCAGTGCGCCACTGGATCCGGGCCAGCGCGTCGACTATCTGTCGATCATCGAGAACCTTGAAGTCGATCCGGGTCAGGCGGTGGCGAAAGTCATCATCAACTCCCGCACCGGCACCATCGTGATCGGCCAGAACGTCAAGGTGTCCCCGGCCGCCGTGACTCACGGCAGCCTGACCGTGACCATTACCGAAGACCCGATCGTCAGCCAGCCCGGCCCTCTGTCCAATGGTCAGACCGCTGTTGTGCCGCGCTCGCGGGTCAACGCCCAGCAGGAAGCCAAGCCGATGTTCAAGTTCGGCCCGGGCACCACCCTCGACGAGATCGTGCGTGCGGTGAACCAGGTCGGCGCGGCGCCAGGCGACTTGATGGCAATCCTTGAAGCACTGAAACAGGCCGGCGCGTTGCAAGCCGACCTGATCGTGATCTGAGGCTGGCGACCATGGATATGCACAAGAGTGGTCTGGTCAGCAGCGCCGATTCGGGGTCCTATTCGGACCTCAATCGTCTGAATCAGCTCAAGGTCGGCGACAAGAACAGTGACGAAAACCTGCGCAAAGTGGCGCAGGAATTCGAGTCGCTGTTCCTCGGTGAAATGCTCAAGTCCATGCGCAAGGCGACCGACACGCTGGCCGAGGGCAATCCGCTCAACACGCCGGCGGCCAAGCAGTACCAGGAAATGTACGACCAGCAGTTGGCCGTTTCCATGTCCCGCGAGGGCGGCGGTATTGGTCTGGCGGACGTGCTGATGCGCCAGATGTCGAAGAACAAACCATTGGCACCGGGCGAAGCGGCAACGCTGTCGGCGGCCAAGCAGGAAGCGGCAAAAGCAGCGGTGCAGACGCCGGTGGCGGCGGGCACGGTCGGGACCAACGGGCCGCTGTCGCGAGTCAATGGCCAGCGCCCGTTGTGGGCTTCGCGCTCGATCAGCGCTCCACAGGCGGCAGGCGAGGGCGCACATCGCAACGACATGGCGCTGATCAATCAGCGGCGCCTGGCGTTGCCACCGAAACTGGCTGACCGCTTGCTGGCGGGCTTGGTGCCTTCGGCGACGACGGCCGCCGCGCCGCTCAATAACACTCGATTGGCAGAGCGCACCACGCCGACCGGTTCGGGGCCTTTGTTCAACGGTGACTGGCTGGCGACTGCGCAAGCATCAGCGAACGCCGGCTTGCAGATTCATGGTCGTGCCATCGCTCAGATACCGTTGGCACCGGCGAAAAAAGCCTTCAGTTCTGCCGACCAGTTCGTCAACACCATGTTGCCGATGGCCAAGGAAGCCGCCGAGCGCATCGGCGTCGATCCGCGTTACCTGGTGGCTCAAGCGGCGCTGGAAACCGGCTGGGGCAAATCGGTCATGCGCGCACAGGATGGCAGCAGCAGCCACAACCTGTTCGGCATCAAGGCCAGCAGCAGCTGGAAGGGCGATTCGGCGCGGGCGATCACCAGCGAATTCCGAAATGGCGCGATGGTCAAGGAGACGGCCGAGTTCCGTTCCTATGGCTCTTACAAGGACAGCTTCCATGACCTTGTGACTTTGTTGCAAACCAACAATCGCTATCAAGATGTCGTGAAGTCGGCCGATAACCCAGAACAGTTTGTACGCGAGTTGCAAAAGGCCGGTTACGCAACCGACCCGGACTACGCGAGCAAGATTTCGCAGATAGCCAAGCAGATGACGAGTTACCAGAACTACGCTGCGGCGGGCGTTTCCACCACGCCTTTATAGGCACAAGGATTAAGGTCGAACCATGAGTTTGCTCAATATCGGGATGTCGGGTCTGGCCGCTGGCCAATCCTCGTTGATGACCACCGGCAACAACATTGCCAACGTCGACACCGCCGGGTACTCGCGCCAGCAAACAGTGCAGGGCACCAAGGCCTCGCAGCAGTTCGGCAATGTCTACATCGGCACCGGCACGACCCTGGCCGATGTACGTCGCGTGTACAACAGCTACCTCGATGCGCAGTTGCAGACCACCACCTCGCTCAACAGCGATTCGGCCGCCTACCTGAATCAGGTCACGCCGCTGGACAAATTGCTCTCCGACACCAGCACCGGCCTGAACGGCGCACTGACCAAGTTTTTTGCCTCGGTGCAGAACGTCAACGCCAAGCCGGGTGACGACGCGTCCCGCCAGTTGCTGCTCAGCGATGCCCAGGCCTTGAGCAACCGTTTCAACTCGGTCTCCGCGCAGTTGACCCAGCAGAATGCCAATATCAACGGCAACCTGACGAACATGGCGGATCAGGTCAACAAGCTGGCCGCTACCGTGGCGCAGTTGAACCAGAAGATCTCCGAGGTTTCCAGTTCCGGCGGCATGCCGAACGAGCTGCTCGACGCCCGTAACGAAACCGTGCGCCAGCTGGCGACCTTCACCGGTGCGCAAGTGGTGGAGCGTGAAGGCAATCTCGACATTTACCTGGGCAGCGGTCAGCCGCTGGTCATGGGTAACACGGTCAACAAACTTGAAGTGGTACCGGGCAAAGACGATCCGGGCCGCTTGTCGCTGCAACTCAATCGCGGTTCGAGCACCATTGATATCACCGCGATCATGACCGGCGGCGAAATCGGCGGGTTGCTGCGTTATCGCAGCACCGTGCTGGACCCGGCCATGAACGAATTGGGTCGTGTGGCCCTGGTCGTCGCCGACCAGATGAACAGCCTTCAGGCCCAGGGCATCGACAAGAACGGCGCCTTCGGTTCGAACCTGTTCAATAACATCAACTCGGCCAAGCTGGTCTCTGAACGCAGCGTCGCCAGCCTGAACAACGTGGGCACCGGTAACTTTGATGTGAGCATCAAGGACACTGGCAAGCTGACCATCAACGATTACAAGGTCACGTTCACCACCGCGACCGATTACACCGTGCAGCGCCTGCCGGACAACACGCCGATGGGCTCCTTCAGCACGGTAGCGCCGGCAACGGCACCGGTCATCGACGGCGTCGAGATGAAGTTCAACGCGGCTTCTGCCACGGCGGGCGACACCTTCAGGATCACCCCGACCCGCGATGCTGCGGCGAACATCAAGACCGAGATGACCGACTCCAAGCGTCTGGCCATCGCGGCACCGCTGGGCGCGGCGATTGCAGCGAGCGGCAGTGGCAGCGGCACCCTGACGATTCCGGCCAGCGGTCAACCGACCCTGACCACCAAGTTCGACATCTACGACGCGGCGACCACCACCGCGATGCAGAACGGCCTGAAAAACTCCACGCCGACCAAGGTGGTATTTGGTGCGGTGTCCGCCGATGGCACCAGCCAGACCTACCAGTTCCTGGATGCCAAGGGCGCGCTGATCAGCGGCGGGACCATCAAGCCAGGTGAGACCAATACCCTGAACCTGAGCATTCCGCTCACGGATGCCGCGGGTGCACCGATCCCGGCTCCGCCCGCGACTCAGTACGCCGCGGCCTTCAGCATGACCATCGCCGGTGCCCCAAGCAGCGGCGCGGCGATCAACGTCTCGCTCACTCAGCCGGGCAGCCTGGACAACCGTAACGGCACCGCACTGGCTGGCTTGCAGACCGCGAAGACCGTGGACACCGGTTCGGCCAGCAAAGGCATTTCCCTGAACGACGCTTACGGCAAACTGGTCGAGGGCGTGGGTTCCAAGGCTGCACAGGGCAAGCTCGACAGCGCGGCGACCGAAGCCATCCTGGCGAACGCCAAGGGTGCGCGCGACTCGCTCTCGGGTGTCGACCTCGATGAGGAAACCGGCAACCTGGTCAAATATCAGCAGTACTACACCGCGTCTTCGCAGATCATCAAGGCTGCGCAGGAAATCTTCAGCACACTGATCAACAGTCTTTAAGGAGTCGTAGCCCATGCGCATTTCTACCGCCCAGTTTTACGAGTCCTCGGCTGCCAACTATTCGAAGAACTTCGCCAACGTGGTCAAGAGCAGCGAAGAGGCGAGCAGCCTGGTTCGCGTCAACACCGCCGCCGATGATCCGGTCGGCGCCTCGCGCCTGCTGCAGCTAGGCCAGCAGGCTTCGATGCTCGATCAGTTCAACAACAACATGACGACGATCAAAGCCACGCTTGGCCAGACTGAAGCCGTCATGACCAGTATCGGCAACGTGCTGCAACGCGCCAAGGAACTGGCCCTGGGTGCCGGCAACGCCGGTTATACCGATTCCGATCGCCAGGCCAACGCTTCGGAGCTCAGCCAGATCGAAGAACAGCTGTTGAGCCTGATGAACACCAAGGACGAAAACGGCAAATACATTTTCTCCGGCTCCAAGGGCGATACCGTTCCGTTCTCGCGTAATACCGACGGCACCTACAGCTATAACGGTGATCAGGTCACGCTGGACCTGCCGATTGGCGATACCCAGTCGATGGCCACCAACAGCACCGGTTGGGCTGTGTTCCAGCAAGCCATCAACACCAGTCGCACACAGTCCACCATGACCACGCCGACGCCGGCCGTCGATGGCGGTCGTGTGGTGCTGTCCAATGGTCAGGTGAATTCGGACGTGACCTACAACGCCAAATTCCGTGGCGGCGAGCCCTACACCGTGAATTTCCTCAGCCCTACGCAGCTGGAAATCCGCGATTCGCTGGGTAATGACGTCACGGCCGAAGCTTCTGGCAATGGCGTGTTCAGCTCCTCCGGTGGTGCCGCCACACAGACAATCAACTTCCGTGGCGTTGACCTGAAGTTGAACATCAACATGAAGACTGGCGACGTTCCGGCGACCGTGTTCCCGGCGCCTCCGGCCCCCAATGCCTACAGCTTCACCCTGGCGGCCAAGCCAGACAGCTTCAATGCGACCCGTGCCCCAGGCAACCTGTCCAGCGATGTCGTCACCAATACGAGCATCTCCAACAGTGCCGCCTACCACGCCAGCTTTCCGGAAGGCGGGGCCGTTCTCAAGTTCACCAGCGCCACGGCTTTCGACTTGTATGCAGCGCCTCTGACCGCGAGCAGCAAGCCGGTTTCCAGTGGTGTTCTGGCGGGCAACGTCGCCACCGCATCGGGTGTCGACTTTACGCTGAGCGGCGCACCTTCGATGCAGGCTGGTGACCAGTTCTCCGTCACGGTCAACACTCACCAGACGCAGAACGTTCTGGACACGGTCGCCCAGCTGAAAACCGCGCTGTCGACGCCGACCAACAACAATCCGCAGGCCATTCAAGCACTCAACGCGGCCATTGGTTCCGGTATCGGTAACCTGACCAGTGGCATTGACCAGTTGACCTCGGGTCTTAGCTCCGTGGGTGGTCGCGGTGCGTCGCTGACGACTCAGACCGATATCAACCAGAGCCTGGTGCTGGCCAACACGCAGACCCAGGGCGCGATCCGTGATTCGGACCCGGCCACGGTGATGACCCGCCTGACCTTGCAGCAAACCATGCTGCAAGCCTCGCAACTGGCGTTCAGCAAAATCGCTCAGTTGGGGTTGTTCAACAAAGTCTGAGTCAAGGCCTTCGCGCCATAGGCGCGAAGGTTCAATACACCCGAGTGCAAACCGTCATTTTTCAGCGGTTCAGGGCTGCTCCACTCGTTCCAGAGTGAGCGCCCACCGCTCGCGAGTTCCCCTGCCGTGAAACCAGCTCCTCTTGTCAGCATCGCCATTCCCGCCTACAACCCGCTGTACTTTAAGGCAGCGCTGCAAAGTGCGCTGAACCAGACCTACGCGTCGCTTGAAGTGATCGTGTGTGACGACAGCGACAGCGACGAAATCCATGAGCTGGTCCAGGCCTGCACAGTGCCGCCAACCGTGACATTGCGTTATGTGCGCAATGAACAACGCCTGGGGTTCAAGGGGAATCTGATGGCCTGCGCCGAGCAGGCAACCGGGGAGTACCTCAAGCTTCTCTGTGATGACGATCAACTGCTGCCTGAGAGCATTGCCCGCCAGGTGCAGGGTTTCATTGATCATGACGATGTGAATCTGGTGATTGCCCTGCGTCAGTATTGCGACGGCGATTACCTTCTGCTTCCCGAGCGTCTGGAGAACTCCAGCTTTGTCTCGGGGGATACGCTGTTCAAGGGTGAAGACCTGCTGGATGTGCTGGAAAGCTCGGCCCTGAACTTTCTCAGCAATTTGAGTGGCGCGCTGATGCGCACTCATCAGGTGCTGGAGTATTTGCCCGCGTTGACCCAGGTCGGCGAAGGGTTTGTCGCTCGTCTCGATTTCGCCTTGTTTGTCTGCCTGTTGCGTCGTGGCAATCTGGCGGTTATCGCACAGGTGCTCAGCTTTGAACGCTTGCACCCGGCGCGCCTGAGCAATCAACTGGAGGTCGAGCAGGCCGTGGTGGTCGAGCTCGGTTGGCTGACCCAAATGCTGTCGGTGCGCAGCGGCGAGCCGGCACCTGCGCCGGGGCATGTTCGCTTTATCGATCTGGCCAGCGCCGCCCTCGGTGAGCCGTATGACTGGGAAGAAATGGCGCTGGGTCGTTCCCTGGGCTTTACCTCGACGTTGCTCCGTTCGCGGGTGGGTGAAAACTGTGACTGCTTTGCTGATGTGTACCTGCAATGGCTGGCGTGTCGCACCCTGAACCCGGCCCAGCAGCGCCTGTTGCCTGCGCGCCTTGCCTCGTGGGCATGGCAGCCGCGAATTGTGCCGGTGGTGATGGATGCCGACGCTGACGATGCGGCACTGGGCGTCACACTGGAGAGCATCGAACGGCAGGTCTATGGCGCCGAAAGGGTGTTGGTGCTCTCGGGTGAAAATCGCACCAGTGCCCTTGCGGGCAACGTGATTCGTGTGGCCTTGCAAGGCGACGGGCTTGAGCAACTCAATGGCCTGATGCAGGCCGACAGTGCGGACTGGTTCTATCTGCTGCGGGCCGGTGATCGCCTGAATGAACTGGCCTTGCTGCTTTTGGCCGAACGGATGGTCGAGAGTGCCGACGCGCTGTGTATCTATACCGATGAAGGCGGCTTGCGCAATGACGTGTCGGTCGAGCCGATCCTCAAGCCCGATTTCAATCTGGACCTGCTGCGCAGTTATCCCTATGTCGGGCGGACACTGGCCATCCAGCGTCAAGGCTTTGTAGCCGCGGGTGGTTTCACCCCGGACTTCGCTGAGCTCAGCCCTCATGACCTGGTCTGGCGCCTCGTCGAAAACCACGGCCCGCATGTCGTGGAGCATGTCGCCCAAGTGCTGGTCGAATCCTCGTTCGGCCTGGCGCAATGGCTCGCTCTGCCGCAGGTTATCGAGCAGAACTCCCGCGTACTGACTGCGCACCTTGATCGTATCGGTGCGGCACACGAGGTGCGGCCGGGCAGCGTGCCGCTCATCAATCGAATTGACTACCAGCATGGCGTTCAGCCGCTGGTGTCCATTGTGGTAGTGGCCCAGGATCAGCTCGGTCGGCTTGAGCGTTGTATCGAAAGTGTGCTGGAGCACACGGCCTATGCTCACTACGAATTGTTGATCGTCGACAACGCAAGCACCTCGATCGAGGCGCGTGACTGGCTGGCCGCCATGTCGCAAATGGGCGGTGAAAAACTGCGCGTGCTGCATTGCGATTACCCCGATAACCCGGCAGCGGCGCAGAACTTCGCCGTTGCTCAGGCACGCGGCGAGTACGTGCTGTTGCTCAGCCCGGACAGCCTGATCGTCAATCGTGACTGGCTTGGGGAGCTGCTGAATCACGGCTTGCGTCCGGAGGTGGGCGTCGTCGGTGGCCGAATGGTCAGCCCTCAGGGGCGTATCGAAGGTTCGGCCCTGGTGCTGGGGATGCGCGGCCCTGTCGGCGTACCTTGGCGCGGGGAGGTGATGACCGCTCCGGGGTATATGCAGCGCCAGCAGGCGGTGCAGAATTTGAGTGCTGTGAGAACCGAGTGCCTGCTGGTCCGCAAGCAGGTGTTCGATGAGCTTCAGGGGTTTGACGAGCAGGCCTTTTCCCAAAGACTCGGCGGCCCTGATTTCTGTCTGCGTGTGAAGCAGAAGGGCTATCTGGTGGTCTGGACGCCGTATGCCGAATCGGTCCACGTGGCTGCCGAGGCGGAGAGCGGGCCGGTGGTGTCAGATTTGCTGGCTGAGCAGAAGCGGTTTTATCAGCGCTGGCTGCCGATCATCGCAAGAGATCCGGCGTACAACGTCAACCTGAGTCTGAGCACCAATAATTTCAGCCTTGAACCGGGTTACAAGAGCGACTGGAATCCGTTCGCCCGTCACATGCTGCCACGGGTGCTGGCGATCCCGATCAACGAGACCGCCGTAGGCCATTACCGTGTCACCCAGCCGTTTCTGGAGCTGGAAGCTGCGGGTCAAGTGCTCGGTAATCTTTCTTACCATACGCCTTCGGACATTGAGCTGGAGCGCCAGTCGCCGGACGTCATCATCTTGCAAGGGCGCTACAGTGAGGGCGCGGTGAATGAAGTGGAGCGGGTCAAAAACAGCTCCAGGGCTTTCCGGATCTTCGAGCTCGATGACTATGTCATCGACGTTCCGAAGAAAAACGCTCACGTGCGCAAGGCCATGGTTGGCGTTGAGCAAATCGTGCGGCGTGCAGTCGGGTTGTGCGATCGGGTGGTGGTGTCGACCCAACCGCTGGCCGATACCCTCAAAGGCATGCATGACGATATTCGCGTGGTGCCGAACATGCTCGCTCCGTATCTGTGGACCGGTCTGAGCAGCCAGCGACGTACGTCGCGCAAGCCGAGGGTCGGTTGGGGCGGAGGCACCAGTCACGATGGGGATCTGGCGATCATTGCCGATGTCGTTCGACTGCTGGCGGATGAAGTGGAATGGGTGTTCTTCGGCATGTGCCCGCCGGCACTCAAGCCTTTCGTGCATGAGTTCCATCCCGCCGTTGGCTTGCAGGCTTACCCTGCCAAACTGGCGAGCCTGAACCTTGATCTGGCTTTGGCGCCGTTGGAGTTTCATATCTTCAACGACTGCAAGAGCAACTTGCGACTGCTGGAATATGGCGCGTGCGGTTATCCAGTGATCTGTACGGACACTGAGGCTTATCGCGGTTATCTGCCGTGTACCAAGGTGGTGAGTAACAGTACCGAGGAATGGCTTGAGGCGATTCGTATGCACCTGGCTGACCCGGATGCGAGTTACCGCATGGGTGATGCGCTGCGCGAGGAAGTGCTGCGCGATTATATGCTGCAGGGTAGTAACCTGAATTATTGGGCTGAGGCTTGGTTGCCGGGTTGATCTCGGGGTTCTGTTGCGATTGGGGGGCATATCCGTTGCTGCGGTTATGGCGGCTATTGGTTTCGCCCTTACGGCGAGTCACTTGGAGAAGCGCCAAGTAACCAAGCGCTTTTGCCCCTTTCGTTCGGTGGCTCGCTAAGGCTCGCCATACCCTCGCTCCGGTCCTGCTCCGTGGGCCCGCCGCCATCGGCCATCCATGGCCGGGGGCGGCTAACCCGGCATCCATGCCGGGTTGCCCACTGCGCAGAACCTGCGCTCAGCCTCTCGAGGGGGCGACTACCGCCACAGCCGCCGAGGCGGCCTGAAAGCCGACCTGGCTCTTTGGTGCATGCGTTCCCTCATTCCGGATATGTACACCTATCCCCTGTAGGAGCCGGCTTGCTGGCGATGGCGTCCCTCCAGCCAATACATACGTTGACTGATCCACCGCTATCGTCGGAACGCCGCCCGCAGCAAGCCGGCTCCTACAAGGGATTGGGTTCACACGTTTCAAAATTGTAGGAGCCAGCTTGCTGGCGATGGACGTCAACGATAACGCGGGCTGTCTGAATGAACGCGTTGCCCCGACGCTTTTCGCCGGCAAGCCGGCTCCTACACGGGGATTGGGTTCGCACAATTCAAAATTGTAGGAGCCAGCTTGCTGGCGATGGACGCCAACGATAACGCGGGTTGTCTGGATGAACGCATCGCCTAGACGCTTTTCGCCGGCAAGCCGGCTCCTACAGGGATCAGCGTTTGCTTTTGCTTCCCACCACTCATCAGGCCGAGCGTTAGCTCGCCTTCCGCTTTTGATCTGAGCGCCCCCTCGAGAGGCCGAGCGCAGGTTCTGCGCAGTGGGCAACCCGGCATGGATGCCGGGTTAGCCGCCCCCGGCC
>NZ_JAGYGF010000015.1:0-119919 GCF_019947305.1 Pseudomonas sp. BF-RE-21
GTCCCTGTAGGAGCGAGGCTTGCCCGCGAAGGCGTCAGATCAGGCGACGCTAACCTTACGGCCCAACACCATGGTCCAACGCTCCGAAACAATCACCCCACCCAACGTCAACATCCCGCCCACCAGGTGATACATCGCCAATTGCTCATGCAACACCAGCGCGGCAATCAATGCGGTAATCACCGGCAGCAAATTGAAAAACAGCGTCGTCCGGCTCGGTCCCAGACGCACCACGGCCTGCATCCATGCGAGCGGCGCAACCATCGACGCCAGCAGGCAGGCATACAGAACCAGCGGAATATTCTGCAGCGTCGGACCGATTTTCGGCGACACGGCGAACAACGGAAACAGCACCACCACCGCCACCCACACCTGCAGATACAACAACACCAGCGGCGGCAAACGCAGCTGCCATTTTTTCAGCAGCGTGCTGTAAATCGCATAGGCCAGCGTGGCGATCAGCATCATTGCATCGCCCAGATTCACCCCGTGCTCAAGCAATGCACTGAGGCTGCCGGACGACACCACCACCAACACACCGCCAAACGACAACACCGCACCGGCCAGCGCGCCGGCGGTCAGGCGCTGGCCCAGGCTGACTATGGCCATGGCCAGCGACATCAACGGCATCAGCGACAGGATGATGCCCATGTTAGTGGCGGAGGTCAGCGTCGCCGCGAAGTACGCCAGGCTCTGATAAACCGCCATGCCCAGCACGCCGAGGACGAAAATCTTCCACAGGTTCGGGCGGATGGCCGACCAATGGGCGATCACGGGTTTGAGCATGAACGGTGTGAACAACAATCCGGCCAGCAGCCAGCGGTAAAAACCGATCTCCGCCGGGAAGATCGCCCCGGCCGACATTTTGGTGATCACGGTGTTGCCAGCCCAAATGAAAATGGCCAGCAGGGGATAAGCGTATTGCATCAGGAACAACCAGAACGTTAATGAGGGAGAATTATCGCCTGTCCGGATGCAAGCCTATACTGCGATCCAGACAACCTGACCCTGATGACAGACAGCATGAGCAGCAAACACATCGACCTGCTGGATTTCAGCGAATTGCCCGCGCCGGTGTACTTCCGCTACGCCGACTTCAATAGCCACGAATATGCCTCGGCCCACCGTCACCCCTGGGGCACGCTGGAGTATTCGGCCAACGGTGTGTTGCACATGGAAATCGGCAGCAGCCGTTTCATGTCGCCGCCGCAATATGCCGTGTGGGTGCCGCCGCAGATCGAGCACAGTTTCTACAGCAATCAACCGATCAACTACCGCGCCGTCTGCCTGGCGCCGGCGCTGTGCCACGAGCTGCCGAAGCAGGCTTGCACCCTGGCGATCAGCGACATCCTCAAGGCAATCCTCAAGGACTTCGCCGCCCGTGACGTGAAGATTCCCGAGCAAGAGACCGACCAACGCCTGGCCCAAGTGCTGGTGGATCAGCTGCAGCAGGCGCCCATCCACCAATGCTACTTGCCCTACGCCAGCAGTCCCGGGCTGCTCGGTATTCTGGAAGCCTTGCAGGTCGAGCCCGGAGATAACCGGCCGTTGTCGGCATGGGCCGAGCAGATTCACGTCAGCGAGCGCACCCTGGCGCGGCAGTTTGTGCGCGAGTTGGGCATGAGTTTCGGCGAATGGCGGCAGCGTTTGCGTTTTCTGGCGGCGATCGAAGCGCTGGACAGTCATCGCAGCATTCAGGAAATCGCGTTCGACATGGGCTACAGCACCGGGTCGGCGTTTATCGCCATGTTCCAGCGCCAGGCCGGGTGTACGCCGGAGCAGTATCGCCGAAGCCATCTGCCGGGCAGGAAGCTGTAACAGGCTTTGTCTACACTCCAGAGCGAGGCCGTGCCCCTCGGTGCGGCAACAAGGAGAAAACTCCATGACGATGTTGCGTGTCCCTTTGTTGATGATCGGTTTGCTGCTCTGCTCCCAGGGCTTCGCTGCCACTGCCCAACAGAACAAGATGACCACCTGCAATGCCGACGCTACCGCGAAAAGCCTCAAGGGCGATGAGCGCAAAGCCTTCATGAGCACCTGCCTTAAAGCCGCGCCAGCCGCCAATGACGCGAAAGCCCTGACCCCTCAGCAAGAGAAGATGAAAACCTGCAATGCCGATGCCGCGACCAAGGCCCTCAAGGGTGATGAGCGCAAGGCGTTCATGAGTGATTGCCTGAAGAAAAAATAACAGTCGGGCCAGATAAATGTGGTGGCTGTGCTGGCCTCATCACTGGCAAGCCAGCTCCCACAGGTATTGTGTCGTACTCACTAACTGTGGGAGCTGGCTTGCCAGCGATGAGGCCCGAACGGTCGCTGGAAGCCCGACCAAGGTCGTCCCACACAATCCCTAGTGCTGACACCCGAACGCTGGCAGACTGCCAATCCTTTTACGCCGTTCGTTTTGAGGCTGTATGCCAACGTTTTCTCAACGCCAAGTCTTGCTGCTCATCAGTTGGGTCATCATCTTTGGTGGTTTGCTGCTGGTGATTCCGTTGCGCTTGCTGCCAAGCCTGCTGGCCGGTCTGCTGGTGTTCGAACTGGTCAACATGCTCACCCCGCAATTGCAGCGACTGATCGAAGGTCGGCGTGCGCGCTGGCTGGCGGTGGCGTTACTGGGGACGTTGGTGGTCAGTGTGCTGACGCTGATCTTTGCCGGCGCCTTCAGTTTCCTGCTGCATGAGGCGGAAAACCCCGGCGCTTCCCTCGATAAATTCATGCTCGTGGTCGACCGCGCTCGCGGTCAGTTGCCGCCGTTCATCGACGCTTACCTGCCGGCCAGCGCCGCCGAGTTTCGCGTGGCGATTGGCGAGTGGATGAGCAAACACCTCAGCGATCTTCAACTGGTGGGCAAGGACGCGGCGCACATGTTCGTGACGTTGCTGATCGGCATGGTGCTCGGCGCGATCATCGCCCTGCAACGGGTGCCGGACCTGACCAAGCGCAAGCCGCTGGCCGCCGCACTGTTTGATCGCTTGCACCTGCTGGTCCAGGCGTTCCGCAACATCGTGTTCGCACAGATCAAGATTTCCCTGCTCAACACCTTCTTCACCGGGATTTTCCTGGCGGTGGTCCTGCCGATGTTTGGCATCAAGTTGCCGCTGACCAAAACCCTGATCGTGCTGACCTTCCTGCTCGGCCTGTTGCCGGTGATCGGCAACCTGATGTCGAACACGCTGATCACCATCGTCGGCTTGTCGCTGTCGATCTGGGTCGCGGTGGCCGCGCTGGGTTATCTGATTGTTATCCACAAGCTCGAATACTTCCTCAACGCGCGCATTGTCGGCGGGCAGATCAGTGCCAAGTCGTGGGAGTTGCTGTTGGCGATGCTGGTGTTCGAGGCCGCGTTCGGCCTGCCGGGGGTGGTGGCGGGGCCGATTTATTACGCGTATTTGAAGAGTGAGTTGAAGCAGGTGGGGATGGTTTGATCCGGTCGATATTTATTGCCTGATCTGACGCTTTCGCGGGCAAGCCTCGCTCCTACAGGGTTTGTGTCGTTCACCGATAATGGTTACGACACCAAACCTGTAGGAGCGAGGCTTGCCCGCGAAGGGCTCACCTCGGTTATGGATCAGTCCATCGGCCCGTAACGCTTGGCCGCTTCAATCGCCAAACCACTGCCGATGCTGCCAAAGATGTTGCCTTCCACATGCCGCGCATTCGGCAACATCGCCGAGACGCTGTTGCGCAATGCCGGAATCCCGCTCGAACCACCGGTGAAAAACACCGTATCCACCTGATCGACCCGCACGTTGGCGTCGTTCAGCATCTGGGTCACGCTGTTGCGCACGCGCTCCAGCAAGTTGTCGATGGCCGATTCGAACAACGCCCGGCTCAACTCCACGCTCAGGCCCGGCTCGATGCGGTCCAGCGGCACATGGCGGCTGTCGGCGTGGGTCAGCTGGATCTTGGTTTCTTCCACTTCCATCGCCAGCCAGTGCCCGGCACGTTGCTCGATCAGCTTGAACAGACGGTCGATGCCGCCGGTGTCTTCGATGTCGTAGCGCATGCTGCCCAGGGCCAGGGTCGACTTCTGCGAGTACACCGAGTTGATGGTGTGCCAGGTCGCCAGGTTCATGTGGTGGCTGGTCGGCATGTAGGCGCCGCTCTTCATGCGGCTGCCGTAGCCAAACAGTGGCATCAGGCCTTGCAGGCTCAACTGCTTGTCGAAATCGGTCCCGCCGATGTGCACGCCGCCGGTGGCGAGGATGTCCTCGTGACGGTTGTCGTGGTTGCGGCGTTCAGGAGACAGGCGCACCAGCGAGAAGTCAGACGTACCACCGCCGATGTCGACGATCAGTACCAACTCTTCCTTTTCGATGGTCGACTCATAGTCGAACGCTGCCGCAATCGGCTCGTACTGGAACGACACATCCTTGAAACCGATGGCACGGGCCACGTCCACCAAGGTGTTTTCCGCTTCCTGGTCAGCCATTTCGTCGTCATCGACGAAGAACACCGGACGACCCAGCACCACTTCATCGAACTCGCGACCAGCGGCGGTTTCAGCACGTTTCTTCAACTGACCGATGAACAACCCGAGCAGGTCCTTGAACGGCATCGCCGTGCCGAGAACGCTGGTGTCGTGCTTGATCAGCTTGGAACCCAGCAGGCTCTTGAGCGAGCGCATCAGCCGGCCTTCGTAGCCTTCCAGGTACTCGTGCAGCGCCAGACGGCCGTACACCGGGCGGCGTTCTTCCATATTGAAGAAGACCACCGAGGGCAGGGTGATCTTGTCGTCCTCCAGCGCGATCAGCGTTTCCATGCCGGGGCGCAGCCAGCCGACGGTGGAGTTGGACGTGCCGAAGTCGATACCACAGGCACGGGCTGGAGATGCGTTTTTCATGTCTATCAGGTTCCGGTTAAAAAACGGCCGCGCAGTGTATGCCAGTGCGGCGCAGATTCGAAGGCCGACTATCCGCTAAATCTCGGTAATTAGCGCCTTGATAAGACGGCCCGATGCCCCAAACTTGTCTGCATTGGCCCTGGCAGCCATTGGGACGGACAAAAGAACCGCCCGCCGCTGCCGATAAACTTCTAATGCGCTGTCCGGTCACAAACTTGAGATCGGTCAAACCTCGTGCGGCAATTAAGAGCATGCTGAGGCTGATGGCGCGATTTTGATAATGGATGGTGATTCCACGATGGACTTCAAAGACTATTACAAGATTCTCGGTGTGGAACCGACCGCGGACGATAAGACGATCAAGGCGGCTTATCGCAAGCTGGCGCGCAAATACCACCCCGACGTCAGCAAGGAAAAGGACGCCGAGTCCAAATTCAAGGACGCGTCCGAAGCCTATGAAGCGCTGAAAAGCGCCGACAAGCGCGCCGAATACGACGACTTGCGCAAATACGGCCAGCACGGCCAACCGTTCCAGGGCCCGCCAGGTTGGCAGGGGCGTGGCGGCGGTGGTTTTGGTGGTGGTCAGGACTCGGGCGATTTTTCGGACTTCTTCAGTTCGATCTTCGGTAACCGCGGTCCTGGTTTTGGTGGTGGAGAGACGCGCCGCAGTGCCGGACGTCGAGGGCAAGACGTGGAAATGGAACTTGGAATCTTTCTGGAAGAAACCCTCTCGAACGAATCGAAGAAGGTCACGTTCCAGGTGCCGCAGTACAACGCTGCCGGCCAGCACGTCAGCAACACCAGCAAAAGCCTGAACGTGAAAATCCCCGCCGGCGTGACCGACGGCGAGCGCATCCGCCTCAAAGGCCAGGGTGCACCGGGCATCGGTGGTGGCGCCAACGGCGACTTGTTCCTGATCATTCGCTTTGCGCCGCATCCGAAGTTCGACGTCGAAGGCGAGAACCTGATCATTACGCTGCCGCTGGCTCCGTGGGAATTGGCGCTGGGCACCGAAGTGGCCGTGCCTACACTGACAGGCAAGATCAACCTCAAGGTGCCGGCCGGTAGCCAGAACGGCCAGCGTATGCGCGCCAAAGGCCACGGCTTGTTGAACAAGGCCGGTCAACGCGGTTATCTGTTTGTGCAATTGAAGGCGGTCATGCCAAAAACCTCGAGCGACGAGGTCAAGGCGTTGTGGCAGGAACTGGCGAAAAAAGCCGCATTCGACCCGAGAGAAAACTTCTGATCCAAGAGACGGAGTAGCCCATCATGAGCAACCCCCTGATCGTTCAACTGGACATGGCAGAATTCTGTGAGGCGACCGATTTGTCGGACGTCTACGTGATCGAAATCGTCGAGCACGGCATCCTCGAACCTCAGGGCAAGCAGCCCAAGGATTGGCGTTTCACCGATTATGAGCTGGCGCTGGCCAAGCGTGCCGCCAAGCTGCGGCACGACCTGGAGCTGGAGTGGGAAGGCGTCGCCCTGGCGCTCGACCTGCTTGAAGAGGTGCAGCAACTGCGGGCCGAGAACCGGATGCTCAAGCAGCGGTTGGCGCGGCTGGTTGTCGAATAGCTGAAGCGTACTTGAATCCTGTAGGAGCCAGCTTGCTGGCGATGGCGTCCGTAAGATCGCCATCGCCAGCAAGCTGGCTCCTACAGATGGCGGTCTATCTGGGCAACACCACGGTAAACAGCGTCCCATCAGTTTCGTTCGAACTGACCTCGATCGTCCCGCCGTGCGCATCGACCACTTCCTTGACGATGAACAACCCCAGGCCAAGGCTGGTGGACGGCTGGCCGAGTTCTTCATCGGCGCTGCGTACCAGCGGATCGAAGATCGTACCGATGGCCTCCTCGGGAATAGGCGCTCCAAAGTTATGCACCGTTAGACGAACGGTGTCTGGTTCGCCGGTGAGGGTCACCGTCACATCGCGTTTGTTCGACCCATGCTGCAACGCATTGCCGATCAGGTTTTGCAGCAGTTGCGCCAGGCGTCCGGCATCCCACACGCCTGTCGTGTCGCCCTGTGCATGAACTGTCGGATCGCATTCGGGATTACCGGCACAGGCTTCGGCAATCGCTGCGTGAGCGGCATCGGCCAGGTCCATCGGCTTGGGTTCAATCGGCAGGCTCTTGCCCAGGCGACTGCGCACCAGTTCCAGCAAATCGCCGACCATCACCGCCATGTGCCGCGCGCCGCGTTTGATATTGATCGCACAAGCCAGGGCATCGCCTTCAAGCGTGGTTTTGCGCATCAGCATTTCGGTGGACAGGCTCACGGCCTGCAAGGGGGCACGCAGGTCATGGCCGAGAATAGCCAGGAAGATATCCCGCGAATGATTGACCTGTTCGGCATAGGCCGCCGTGGATTCGGCAAGGGCTTCATCGATGGCTTCGTTGAAACGGATCATGTCCTGGAAGTAAGCGAGGTCCGGTGATTCCAGACTGTTGACCCACAACCGGATCACACAGGCACGCAGGTGACGGAATTCGCTGGTCATCTGCATCAGATCGAAGCCCACGGTATGGCGCAGTTCACCATGACTGGCGCCGGCTTCGTCCAGGCTCGGGGTTTTCTCCGGACCTTCGCCCCTGGCCTTGGCGAGTTGCTCGCTGGCTGTTTGCGCGGTGGTCATGTCCCGCGCTGCTGCCAACAGAATTTCCCTGGCGTGATCACGCAAGGCCACTCGATCCATATTTTCGGCCGCCGGGGTAATCGTTCTGGCGAACTGCTCCCATTCATCGACGATACGGTCTACGTGTTGCCTGATGAATTCGGATAGGCGCATGGTCGGTTTCCTGATGGCAATCCGAGGCATCTTATCCCCTTTGGCACCCCCTAAAAACTACCACTGCGCCGGCGACCATTCTTTAGTGGCCCCAGGGTGCTAATTAAATATTTTTTAGATCCTGAAATTAAATGCATTGTTGGGCTGGCGCGGTTTTTCGAGTGGTTTTTTAAGCTTTTGTTTTTAGTCGCACTCAATAGTCTGGTGGTTCTTTTCATCGCATAAGGATTTGCGAAATGAACGAACTATCGGAAACTTCGGCGTTGCAAGTTATTACCGGGCATGGAAGAAGCAAAGACAATGCTCATCGTGATTATTTGCTGGGCAAACTGCCTTCGCCGCTAAAAGACGCACCTGTTTCACGACTGCTTACGATGGCCGATTCGACCGCGGATTTTCCACAGTGGTATTTGAATGCACGCGCCATCGACCGTCAGTACCTCAAGCAACTGACGGATGAGCGCTGGCGCCTTCAGGTCCCGTTGGACGACGTGTTGGAGAATGTACAGCGGGACATTCTTGCCTTTGCCGAACCGTTGCTCGTTAAAGCATTAAAGGACCAGCTGAATCTGGATCTGGACGTCAATGCGACGCTCATTCGCCTGTACATCCCGGCAAAACTGGGCTTTGGCATCGATACCAATGCCAGTCGGCTCAGGCAATCGACGTTGCTGGAAGCGGCGCTTCACAATTTCGAGGCGCCTGAAACGCAGGCCGGTGCGTTTCGCGATGGCTCCGGCATCTTCACCCGGGACCACGAAAACGAGTTACAGCGGCATACGCTGACGGTCGAACAATTCGCGGCCCTGTGCCGGACGCTTGATATCGGCGCGCACTATCAGCGTCACATCAAGGCAGCACTGATGCCCGAAGATATCGCGGCCAAGGCAATAATCGAGCGGCACTGCATGGCCAGTGAAAAAGCCATCTTCAACGAATCTGCGCTGATCGCGTATTTGAAAAACGACATCAGTTCCTATGGCTACGGGAAACTTCAGCAAATTCGTGACAATGAAAAAGGCATTGCGTGGAATCATCGTCCTTTGCAATGCCATCGACTTTCGTTAATGGGCTTCAGGTTGTCCGGCATCCTGTTGTTCAGTGCAGTGGCAGACCCCACTGAAGTTAAAAGAATTTACGACAGTCTGGTTCCCCGGCACCAACGCACACTGATGGAATGGTCCAGGCGTTTGACGCTGCTACCGGGCCAGGAGTTTGAGCAGTTCAAATTACTCGAAGCGTTTTTCGCCAATGGCCCCAACGGTCTTGTCGACGCCACTTTGCAAAGGGAAGATGGTTTTCAACAAAGCCGTCTCGACGGGACGTTGATCGCTTATGTCCCGGATGATCCTGACCATCCCTTCAAAGAGTATGCGTCCTTCACTGACTTCATGAAGGAACTGACGAGCCAGTTGCGCTCGCCAGACTATCAACAGTTTTTCAGCCGGTTCGTGGCACAAAAAGACCATGACAAATTCTTTGCCCGGGTTCGCGAGCGTTTCACCACGTTCACCTGGACGCAGCGCGAGCCGCTGGACATGGGGCCGTGGTGGCGAGAGACCGCGGTTGAAAACGCCAACGCAGAGCCCATCACCAACATCATTACTGGCGATATTTGGCCGCAAATCGGTCGCTGGCGCAGGGATAAGGCGATTGCGGATGCGCGGCACATCGCGGTGCCGACCGACGATGAAGACGCGACCACTCGCTGGAATCGGTTGACCAGCTATCTGAGCATCGGCTGGAACGTGTTCAACTTCGGCTCCATGTTGGTTCCCGGCCTGGGCGAAGCGATGCTGGCGGTCATGGTCGGGCAGATGCTGTTCGAAACCATGGAAGGTATCGAGGAGTGGAGCAAGGGCGACAGGGACGAAGCGGCGGCCCATCTGACCGGTGTCATGATCAATTTCGCGCAACTGGCAATCATGGCGGCGGGGCATGTGTTGCCCGCCGGTGCGGCGGCGTCGGTCAAACCCTCGGCCTTCATCGATCAGTTGCAAAAGGTTGAGTTGCCTGACGGCAAGACACGCCTCTGGAAGCCGGACCTGTCGCCCTACGCCCATGACCTGACGTTGCCGAAAACGGTGACGCCAGGTGAGCTGGGGCTGTTCCGGCACAGCGAAAAAACCATCCTGAGGCATGAAAACAAGTACTTCGAAGTCAGAAGCGATCCGCGAACGGGGCAGCCTCGCCTGCAACATCCGGATCGGCCGCAGGCGTATCAGCCCACACTCGAACACGACAGTGCCGGTGTGTGGAAGACCGAGCTCGACCGACCCGTCGAGTGGGGCAAAACCACGCTCATGCGGCGCCTGGGGTTGGCGGTTGAGGATTTGTCCGAGGCCACGTTGGAGCAGATTCGTATCGCCAGCGGTGTCGAAGAAGACCTGTTGCGACGGCTGCATGTCGTCAACGAACCACCGCCCGCGCTGCTGACCGACACGATCGAACGCTTCAAGATCTGGGCTGATGTGCAAAAGCTGCCCGGGCAGATAGTGCTCGATGAGGTTCCCGAAGCGTTCATCGAGCAGGTGCCCCGTTTGCTGGTGGAGCTGCCGGGCTGGCCTGAGCAAAAAAGCATCGAGCTTTTTGACGGCGCCGGACAGTCGGGCCGCTCGATCAAGTACGGCAATCTCGACGCATCGCCGGCCAATACGCTGAAGATAAGCCGTGCCGAGGTCGGTGCCGGGAAACTTCCGGAGCTGGCCGTGAAGTTTGTCAATGAAGCCGACATCCATTCGTTGTTCGGACAGAGTATTTCCACTGACGAGCATATCCGCATCGACGCCTTGAAAAACAGGCTCGCGGGGCGGGCAGGCAGTCATCCGGGACCTTTGTTTGACGCGCTCAATCGCCGTTTGCAGCAGACAGACAATCGGCAAGTGCTGGCGCTTCAGGACGCCTTCAGCAACCTCCCGACGGTGATCGCCCGTGAGTTGCTGGCTGACATCGAACCGCAAGACTTACTCAAAATCACCGAGTCTTCGCGCATTCCCTTGCGGCTCAGAGAGCGCACGCGGCTGGCCTTGCGCACGTTACGCGCCGCACGCGCTTACGAAGGGCTTTTCCTCGATGTCGCGTACGGCGTCGATAGCGAGCGATTGGCGTTGCACTCGTTGCAAGCGCTGCCCGACTGGCCCGAAAACGTGCGCATCGAAATCCGCGAATACTCATTCGACGGACCACTGCGCGACAGTGTGGGCCCGGCAGATGCCGCCGTTCGCAGAATCCTTGTCAGCGAGGACGGTCAGTACCAGGCCCGCGATGCCGATGATCTGCATCTGCATGGGGCTGATGACCTCTATGCTTCGGTGTTGCATGCCCTGCCTGATACTGAGCGGAACGCGTTGGGGTACCAGATCAATCAAGGCGCGACGCTCAAGCACGCCGTTCAAAAAACGCCATTGCCACGGGACAGGTTCAACGCGCTTCTGGCGGATAACCCTGTTCGAAAACCTGCGTACGATCCAGCCACGATGCGTCTGCGTGGCGGCATGCGCGGGATGGCCCAAGGTCTGCGTCGAGTTCAGGGGCAAGTAACGCCGCAAGAGCGGGTCCGCGTCGTTCGCCCAGGATGGACGGAGGCCGAAGCTCAGTCCTATCTGCAAGCGGGGGGCAGCGACGTCAGTCTTGACCAGAGGGCGAGTGCCCTGGAGGAGGAGTTCAATCGGCTCAATGCCAACTTCCAACGCTGGCTGAAATCACCGACCGAGGCATTCCGCTTTACGTCCGCCGGCATCGCCGAATGGCAGTCCAGAAACGCGTTGTACAAAGCGGTCAGGGAATGTTGGCAGCACACCGGCTTGCGCGATGTGGACTCGTACGGCGAGTTGCGAGGCTTCGTGCTCGACCTCGAGAACCTGCCGCTGGGGCGGCATCTGCGCACGATGCCCGCACTGGAGGGCAACTTCGATCACGTCACTCGCCTTAATCTGAACGGAACCGAATTGACCGACGCGCATGCTTCATTGCTCGATCATTTCCCCCGGTTGCGCTCTATCAACATCAACGGCAATTCGCTCACCCGACTTCCTCGTGCCATCGGCCGCATGCGCGCGCTGACGGAGTTGAACCTGCGAGGAAACCGCATTGTCCTGGATGCGCAAGGCGTCGC
Source organism: Pseudomonas sp. BF-RE-21 (assembly GCF_019947305.1). Lineage (NCBI taxonomy): Bacteria > Pseudomonadati > Pseudomonadota > Gammaproteobacteria > Pseudomonadales > Pseudomonadaceae > Pseudomonas > Pseudomonas sp. BF-RE-21. Next base: position 11,749 of record NZ_JAGYGF010000015.1, read on the forward strand.
GGACCTGCGCAACCTGACGCGGCTTCAGATCCTGGACCTGCATAGCAATCCCCTGGGGCAGGTTCCGGATATTGGCAGCATGCGCGTGTTACATACGCTGATCCTGGCCGATACCGGCATTCGGACGTGGCCGGACGGCTTGTTCGCGCAGCCGCGGTTCCGGCATTTTTACCTGGACATGCAGCGCAACGAAATCACCTACGTGCCCATGGTCACGCGTGGCTCGGTCCAGGCGGAATTGCTGGCGCGTACGTTGTTGAGCCGGGAGCCGGAGTTTTTGCCGGCCTTCAATCTGCAAACGCTCAGGGAGTTCATCGCGTCCGTTGGCATGGACCCTGATCGACCGTATCCGCCTCGTGGCGTGCGCGACAGCCTCGACTGGGAAGCCGGCTTGACCCGGCCGGAGTGGGTGGCCAGACAGGAGGTGTGGAACAGCGTCGAGGATGAGCACGGTTCGGTTGGCTTCTTCAACGAGATTCGCAAACTCACCGAATCGGGGCATTTCAATCGCGACCCCGGGTTTCGGGTCGACATGACCACCAAGGTCTGGCGAATGCTCGATGCGATGTCGAAAAATACCGAGCTGCGGCAAAAACTCTTCACCCTGACCACCGTGCCCACGGCGTGCGTCGATGCCGGCGCGCAGCTGTTCAACGCCATGGGGATGGAGGTGCTGATTCATGAGGCCTATGAACTGGCCAATCCCGCGCTGGTGGAGGGTGAGCTGGTGTCGCTGGCGCGGGGCAAGTCACGTCTGGATGAACTGAGCAGGATTGCGCGAAAAACGATTTCCGAGCGGGAGTCGATGGGTGAGGAATTCAGGCGCGTCAATGCGACGGGCGAGGTCACCGGCACGATTGATGAGGTTGAAGTTCACCTGGCGTTCATGACGGACCTTGCCGACCGGTTGGACCTGCCCTGGCAGTCGCGAAAAATGCAGTTCAGAAAAATCGCCGGCGTCACGAACGCGATGATCGAAGATGCATTCCATCGTGTACTGAACCTTGAGGCGGGTGAATTGCTCGACGATTTGCTGATCGAGCAGCCGTTCTGGTCATCCTATGTCGAGGGTTCCAACCGGGGGGTTATCAAAGGTTTCAGACGCCGGATTGAAGCCACGATCGAGTTCTACTCAGCGCTTGAAAAACGAGCAACCGACACAACGCTTTCCCTTGAGCAAAAGGCTCGCTTGAAGGAAGAGCTCAGGGTGCTCGGCGCTGAGTTGAACAAACCGGAAAGCGCGTTTGCGCCGGGACGGGTCATGACCGAAGCGGAATACGCCGCCGAGCTGGAAGTCATCGACGAAGACAAGAAAGCCTTTATCAAAACGTTCACACGCCAGGCAATCGAACGGGCAAAACTGCAACGGGTAGAAATCCCTTTCACCGTACAGCCGAACAGTTGATCGTTGCGGCTTTGCATCGGAGCCTGGCCAGCCAGGCTCCGGTGATTTGGCCGATTAAAACAGGAAGTAACGCTGGGCCATCGGCAGTACATCCGCGGGCTCGCACCAAAGCAGAACGCCGTCGGCCTTGACCTGATACGTCTGCGGGTCGACATCGATACTCGGCAGGTAGTCGTTGTGGATCAAGTCGGTTTTCTGCACGTCGCGGCAGCCTTTGACCACAGCGATTTTCTTCTTCAAGCCCAGCGCCTCGGGAAGACCAGCCTCCTGCGCCGCCTGGCTGATGAACGTCAGGCTGGTGGCGTGCAACGAGCCGCCGTAGCTGGCGAACATCGGGCGGTAGTGCACCGGTTGCGGCGTCGGAATCGAGGCGTTGGCATCACCCATCAGGCTGGCCGCAATGGCACCGCCCTTGAGGATCAACGTCGGTTTGACCCCGAAAAACGCGGGGCGCCACAGCACCAGATCGGCCCATTTGCCCACTTCGATTGAGCCCACTTCATGGCTGATGCCGTGGGTGATCGCCGGGTTGATGGTGTACTTGGCGATGTAGCGTTTGGCGCGGAAGTTGTCGTTGCCTTCGCCATCCCCCGGCAGTGGGCCGCGCTGTTTTTTCATCTTGTCGGCGGTTTGCCAGGTACGCGTAATGACTTCGCCGACCCGGCCCATGGCCTGGCTGTCGGAGCTGATCATCGAGAACGCGCCGAGGTCGTGGAGGATGTCTTCGGCGGCAATCGTTTCGCGGCGGATGCGGCTTTCGGCGAAGGCCACGTCTTCGGCAATGCTCGGGTCCAGGTGATGGCAGACCATCAGCATGTCGAGGTGTTCGTCGATGGTGTTGCGGGTGAAGGGCCGGGTCGGGTTAGTCGAGCTTGGCAACACGTTGGTAAAACCGCAGGCCTTGATGATGTCCGGTGCGTGACCGCCGCCCGCGCCTTCGGTGTGATAGGTGTGGATGGTGCGGCCCTTGAAGGCGGCGAGGGTGGTCTCGACGAAACCGGACTCGTTGAGGGTGTCGGTGTGGATCGCCACCTGCACGTCGTACTGATCGGCCACCGTCAGGCAGTTGTCGATACTCGCCGGGGTGGTGCCCCAGTCTTCGTGCAACTTGAGGCCGATGGCGCCGGCCTTGACCTGCTCGATCAGCGGCTCCGGCAGGCTGGCGTTGCCTTTGCCGGTCAGGCCGATGTTCATTGGGAACGCATCCGCCGCTTGAAGCATCCGCGCCAGGTGCCATGGGCCGGAGGTGCAAGTGGTGGCGTTGGTGCCGGTGGCCGGGCCGGTGCCGCCGCCGATCATGGTGGTCACGCCGCTCATCAACGCCTCTTCGATCTGCTGCGGGCAGATGAAGTGGATGTGGGTGTCGATGCCGCCGGCGGTGAGGATCATGCCTTCGCCGGCGATCACTTCAGTGCTGGCGCCGATGGCGATGGTGACGTTCGGCTGCACGTCCGGGTTGCCGGCCTTGCCGATGCCTGCGACGCGCCCGTCCTTGAGGCCAACGTCGGCTTTGACGATGCCCCAGTGGTCGATGATCAGCGCGTTGGTGATCACCGTGTCGACGACTTCGGCGGCCAGCAGCTGGCTTTGGCCCTGGCCGTCGCGGATGACTTTGCCGCCGCCGAATTTCACTTCTTCGCCGTAGGTGGTGAAGTCTTTTTCCACCTCGATCCACAGCTCGGTGTCGGCCAGACGGACCTTATCACCGACGGTGGGACCGAACATGTCGGCGTAGGCTTGACGGGAAATCTTCATTCGTTCGCCTTGAGATTCAATTGGATTCGAGATCGCTCGCGGTGCTCGCTATCGCCGGCAAGCCGGCTCCTACAAAGGAATCGCATCCGCCGCAGAATGTGGGGTGGAATGCGATCCCCTGTAGGAGCTGGCTTGCCAGCGATGGGGCCAGTGCAAACGACGTATTACTTACAGGTCACCCATGACCCGCCCGGCAAACCCGAACACCCGGCGATGCCCGGCCAGGTCAACCAGCTCGACCACGCGGCTCTGCCCCGGTTCGAAGCGCACGGCGGTGCCGGCGGGGATGTTCAGGCGCATGCCGCGACTGGCAGCGCGGTCGAAAGTCAGGGCGTCGTTGGTTTCGAAAAAATGGTAGTGCGAGCCGACCTGGATCGGCCGGTCGCCACTGTTGGCCACCTTCAGGCTGACGGTGCGGCGGCCGACGTTGAGTTCGATGTCGCCGGGCTGGATCTGGTACTCACCGGGAATCATCAATGGGCTCCTTGGAGAATCTTGTAGTAGAGGGCGGTCGGCTTGTAACGACCGCTCGGGTCGCAGGCGTAGTCGGGAATTTCTCCCGCACGGGTGTAGCCCAGAGCCTTGTAGAAATCCTCGGCCGGGGAACCGGCTTCGGTGTCGAGGTAAAGCATGCCGCGCTTGTGCTGGAGCGCGGCCTGTTCCAGGGCGTTCATCAATTGTTGGCCCAACCCGCGGCGGCGCGCGTGTTCACGCACCAGCAGCTTCTGCACTTCGGCGCGGTTCAGGCCGTTGGCTTTCTGGCACAAAGTCAGTTGCACACTGGCCTGCACTTGCTCGTCCTTGACCACCACCCACAGCAGCACGTTGCCCTTGTTCAGCTCCTCTTGAACGCCATCGAACCAGGCGCGTGCCTGTGTGGCATCCAGATCGGCCATGAACCCGACACTGGCGCCATAGCTGACCGCGTCGAGCAGCAGATCAATCAAACCCTGACGATAGTGCGCAAAGCTTTCAACATTGACGCGGCGCAGTTGGGCGGCGTTCATCGGGCATTACTCCTTGTTGGCGGGCGGCGGCTCCGCGCCAGGATTGAGGGTCAGTTGCATGAAGGTCAGGTCCAGCCAGCGGCCGAACTTGGTGCCCACCTGCGGCATCTGCCCGGTGGTCACGAAGCCGACGCGTTCATGCAGGCGGATGGACGCGGCATTGCCGCTTTCGATGGCAGCGACCATCACATGCTTGTCGCAGCCTTTGGCGCGCTCGATCAAAACGTCCATCAGTTGCGGACCCAGTCCATTGCCGCGTTGATCGCTGCGTACGTAGACCGAGTGCTCGACGGTGTGGCGGAAACCGTCGAACGGTCGCCAGTCACCGAATGAAGCGTAGCCGAGTACGTTGTTATCGCCGTCGGCGATCACCAGGATCGGATAGCCCTGGGCTTGCCGGGCGCTGAACCAGGCCTGGCGGTTGCCCAGGTCCACGGCCTGTTCGTTCCAGATGGCCGTGGTGTTGAGCACGGCGTCGTTGTAGATGTCGCGGATCGCCGGCAGATCGGCGTGCACCGCATCGCGGATGTGGTAAGTCATGGCGCGGCCTCAGGCGATGGGTTGGTGGACGGTGACCAGTTTGGTCCCGTCGGGGAAGGTGGCTTCGACCTGGATCTCCGGGATCATTTCCGGGATGCCTTCCATCACTTGTTCGCGGCTGAGCAGGGTGGTGCCGAAGTGCATCAGCTCGGCCACCGTCTGGCCGTCACGCGCGCCTTCGAGCAGCGCTGCGGAGATGTAGGCCATGGCTTCCGGGTAGTTGAGTTTCACGCCGCGCGCCAAACGCCGCTCGGCCACGAGGCCGGCGGTGAAGATCAGCAGCTTGTCTTTTTCGCGTGGGGTCAGGTCCATCGTTTGGAATCCATAATCGGCAGATTAAAAAAATTCGACTCTGTAAATACATAACCCTGTAGGAGCCGGCTTGCCGGCGATGGCGTCCTTTCAGTCGATAAATATGTCGACTGATCCACCGCTATCGCCGGCAAGCCGGCTCCTACAGGGGGATTGTGTTCAGGTGCTCCATATTCTGGGTGGCAGGGCTTCACGGCCGAGCAATGCAGGCCTGAGCAATCGCCACAAATCAATCAACCAGCCTCGCGCCAACAGCGCCTCGCTGGCCAGGCACCGAGCCACCAACAGGCCCGGCAACTGGGTCAAATCCCCGCGTACGTCATTGGGCAGCGAGCGACAGGTTTCCAGCAGTTCACTGTCAATCTCCCCCGTCACCAACAACGTCGCAAACACCGGTCGCCCATCCAGGCCAATCGGCGAATCGAGCAACCCGTCATCCCCGACAATGCGCTGGCGTTCGTGCCAGAGCAACTGGCCGTCGCGGCGGATATCCAGCTGCGCCTGAAAATGCCCGAGGTCAAAGCGCTCGCCACTGGCCGGACGACCCAGCGCCACCACGTCCCAGTAGAACAGCCGCGCATCACCTTCCAGATCAATGGCGGTGCGCAGTTCGGCTTGAGCTGCGCTGAAGATAATCGTCTCTTGTGGCAACCATTCCAGTGTCGCGCCGGCCGCCACCTTCAAATTCAGCTGCTGATAAGCCGGCCCTGCCGCGCGATACCACTTGGCCGCGCCGGGGCTGGTGATTTGTGCCCACGCATCGCGGCCAACGCTGGCGCTGATGTCCAGCCGATCACCGCCGGCAATCCCGCCGGGCGGATGCACGATGATGTGCTGGCAAACCTCGGGCCCTTCGGCGTACAGATGTTTTTGCACCCGCAACGGCCCTTTATGCCGACGCTGAACCGGGCGCGTGGTGTCGCCAAATCGGGCGTAGCCCAGTTCCAGCTCGGCGTGCCAGCTAGGCGTGAACAGCGTTGTGTGGGCAGGTAAATTCATGATTTCTAATTATCGTTAGGACGCTACAGATTAGATCGTAACCAGACCGCGTACACCCTCGGCTTCCATATTTTCGCCGCGGCCCTGCTGCACGATCTCGCCGCGGGACATCACCAGGTATTGATCCGCCAGTTCAGCGGCGAAATCGTAGAACTGCTCCACCAGCAGAATCGCCATGTCACCGCGTGCCGCAAGCTTCTTGATGACCGCGCCGATCTCCTTGATCACCGACGGCTGGATGCCCTCGGTCGGCTCGTCGAGGATCAGCAGCCGAGGGCGGCTGGCCAGCGCCCGGCCGATTGCCAGTTGCTGCTGTTGGCCACCGGACAGGTCACCGCCGCGTCGTTGCTTCATTTGCAGCAACACCGGGAACAGCTCGTAGATGAACGCCGGGACTTCTTTCGCTTCGCTGCCCGGAAATCGCGACAGGCCCATCAGCAGGTTTTCCTCTACCGTCAGCCGACCGAAAATCTCCCGGCCCTGAGGCACGTAAGCGATCCCTGCATGCACCCGCTGGTGCGGTTTGAACGTGGTGATCGGTTTGCCTTCCCAGTTCACCGCGCCTTCTTTGGCCGGCAGCAAACCCATCAGGCATTTGAGAAGCGTGGTCTTGCCCACACCGTTGCGCCCGAGCAGGCAGGTGACTTCACCGACCTTCACGTCAAACGTCAGGCCGCGCAGGATGTGGCTACCGCCGTAGTACTGGTGCAGCTTGTCGACTTGCAGCATTTCTGAAATCTCCTCAATCCCTGTAGGAGCGAGGCTTGCCCGCGAAAAACGATGACGCGGTCTTCCAGTTGCACCGCGGCGCTCCCTTCGCGGGCAAGCCTCGCTCCTACAAAAGCAACATCATCTTCCGAGATAAACCTCGATCACCCGCTCGTTATCCTGCACCTGCTCCAGCGACCCTTCGGCCAGCACGCTGCCCTGGTGCAACACGGTGACGTGGTCGGCAATCGAGCCAACGAAGCCCATGTCGTGTTCCACCACCATCAGCGAATGCTTGCCCGCCAGGCTCTTGAACAGCTCGGCAGTGAACTCGGTTTCGGCGTCGGTCATGCCTGCCACGGGTTCGTCGAGCAGCAGCAATTGCGGGTCTTGCATCAACAACATGCCGATCTCCAGAAACTGCTTCTGCCCGTGGGACAACAAGCCCGCCGGGCGATTGACCGAGGTGGTCAGGCGAATGGTTTCCAGCACTTCGCTGATGCGATCTTTCTGTTCGCCACTCAGGCGAGCCCGCAGGCTGGCCCACACCGACTTGTCGGTTTTCTGCGCCAGTTCGAGGTTTTCAAACACGCTCAACGCTTCAAACACCGTCGGCTTCTGAAACTTGCGCCCGATGCCGGCCTGAGCAATTTGTACTTCACTCATCTGCGTCAGATCGAGGGTTTCACCGAACCAGGCTTTGCCATGGCTGGGGCGAGTCTTGCCGGTGATCACGTCCATCAGCGTGGTCTTGCCCGCGCCGTTGGGACCGATGATGCAGCGCAATTCGCCGACGCCGATGTACAGGTTCAAATCGTTCAGAGCCTTGAAACCATCGAAGCTGACGCTGATGTCTTCCAGGGTCAGGATGGTGCCGTGGCGGGTATTCAGGCCGGGGCCGACGCGTTGCCCGAGGCCGATGGCATCGCGGCTGGTGCCGGCGTCCTTGTTCGGCTGCGGTGGATAGAAGGCCGGCTCGAGCATGAATTCAGCCGTCGCAGTCACTCTCATTGGTCACCCCTTTTCTTCAGCAGGCCGATCACGCCTTTGGGCAGGTACAAGGTCACGACGATGAACAGCGCGCCGAGGAAGAACAGCCAGTACTCGGGGAAGGCTACGGTGAACCAGCTTTTCATGCCGTTGACCACGCCGGCACCGAGCAACGGGCCGATCAGCGTGCCGCGACCGCCGAGTGCGACCCAGACGGCGGCCTCGATGGAGTTGGTTGGCGACATTTCGCTCGGGTTGATGATGCCGACTTGCGGCACGTACAACGCGCCCGCCAGACCGCACAGCACTGCGCTCAAGACCCAGACAAACAGCTTGAAACCCCGTGGATCGTAACCGCAGAACATCAGGCGGTTTTCGGCGTCGCGCAGCGCGGTCAGCACTCGACCGAATTTGCTTTGCGCCAGTCGCCAGCCGATAAACAGGCTCGCCACCAGCAACACCACCGTGGCGAAAAACAACACCGCGCGCGTCCCCGGTTCGGTAATGCCAAAGCCAAGAATGGTGCGGAAGTTGGTGAAGCCGTTATTGCCGCCAAACCCGGTTTCGTTGCGGAAAAACAGCAGCATCCCGGCGAAGGTCAGGGCCTGGGTCATGATCGAGAAATACACGCCTTTGATCCGCGAACGGAAGGCAAAGAAGCCGAACACCAACGCCAACAAACCCGGCGCCAACACCACCAGGCACATCGACCAGAGGAAGCTGCTGGTGCCGGTCCAGTACCACGGCAATTCGGTCCACGACAGGAAGGTCATGAACGCCGGCAAGGCATCGCCCGACGCCTGGCGCATCAGGTACATGCCCATCGCGTAACCGCCGAGGGCGAAGAACAGACCGTGGCCGAGGGACAGCAGGCCGGCGTAACCCCAGACCAGATCGAGGGCGAGGGCGACGATGGCGTAGCAAAGAATCTTGCCCACCAGGGTCAGCGTGTAGGCCGAGACGTGAAACGTGCTGTCTGGCGACAACAGCGACAGCAGCGGCAACGTCAACAGCAAAACAAGGATCACCGCACCGACGGCAATCGTGACTTTGGGGCCGGCCTTTTGGCTGGCCGTGAGCATCAGAGGCTGGTTCATCAGTCGATCACCCGTCCTTTCAGTGCGAAGAGGCCTTGCGGACGTTTCTGGATGAACAGAATGATCAGCGCGAGGATCAGGATCTTGCCGAGTACGGCGCCGATCTGCGGTTCGAGAATCTTGTTGGCAATGCCCAGCCCGAACGCGGCGAGCACGCTACCGGCCAGTTGTCCGACGCCGCCGAGCACCACCACCAGGAACGAGTCGATGATGTAGCTCTGGCCGAGGTCCGGGCCGACGTTGCCGATCTGACTCAGCGCCACGCCGCCAAGGCCGGCGATGCCCGAGCCGAGGCCGAAGGCGAGCATGTCCACGCGCCCGGTGGGCACGCCGCAGCAGGCGGCCATGTTGCGGTTCTGGGTGACGGCGCGCACGTTCAGGCCAAGGCGTGTCTTGTTCAACAGCAGCCAGGTCAGCACCACCACGAACAGGGCGAAGGCGATGATCACGATGCGGTTGTACGGCAGCACCAGGTTCGGCAGCACCTGGATCCCGCCCGACAACCACGCCGGGTTGGCGACTTCGACGTTCTGTGCGCCGAACACCAATCGGACAAGCTGGATCAGCATCAGGCTGATACCCCACGTGGCGAGCAGGGTCTCCAGTGGGCGGCCGTAGAGGTGGCGAATCACTGTGCGTTCCAGCGCCATGCCAATCGCCGCCGTGACGAAAAACGCCACCGGCAATGCGATCAATGGGTAGAACTCGATGGCTTGCGGGGCAAAGCGCTGGAACAGCAACTGCACAACGTAGGTCGAGTAGGCGCCGAGCATCAGCATCTCACCGTGGGCCATGTTGATCACGCCGAGCAGGCCGAAAGTGATCGCCAGCCCGAGCGCCGCGAGCAGCAGGATCGAACCGAGGGACATGCCACTGAAGGCCTGGCCGAGCATCTCGCCGATCAGCAGTTTGCGTTTGACTTGGGCCAGACTGGTTTCGGCAGCCGTGCGCACGTTGGCGTCGGCTTCAACACCCGGCTCCAGCAAACTCTCCAGACGAGTGCGAGCCAGTGGATCGCCTGTTTCACCGAGCAGGCGCACAGCGGCAAGGCGCACGGCCGGGTCGGTGTCCACCAGTTGCAGGTTGGCCAGCGCGAGGCTGAGCGCGGCGTGAACGTTTTCGTCGTGTTCGCCAGCCAGTTGCTGGTCGAGGAATTTCAGCTGCGCCGGTTTTGCGCTTTTCTGCAATTGCTGCGCGGCCGCCAGACGGGTTTTGGCGTCGGTGGCGAGCAATTGATGGCTGGCCAGTGCAGTGTCGATCAGACCCCGCAGGCGATTGTTCAGACGCAAGGTTTTCGGTTGGCCGTCGACCGTCAACTCGCCTTGTTGCAGGGCGTTGATCAGTTCGACACGAACCGGATCGGGCTGCGCGGCCCAGGCTTCCAGCAGTTTGGCTTGCTGCACAGGGTTGGCGGCGACGAAGTCTTCGGCGTCGCCGGCATGCGCGGCCATCGGCAATAAAAATGCGAGGGCGAGAATGAAGCGGTAAAGGGCAGTGGGCATATCAAATGTCCTGGTGATACGCGGACCCTGTAGGAGCCGGCTTGCCGGCGATGGCGGTCCATCAGGCAAACCGTGTGATGCTGATCGCCAGCAAGCTGGCTCCTACAGGTGATGTGTCGGGGGCGAACCCGACATCCAGTGGCTTAGTTGCTCTTCACCGCATACTCCGGCTTCTTGTCGTTGCCAGGAATGAACGGGCTCCACGGCTGGGCACGGATCGGCCCTTCGGTCTGCCACACAACGTTGAACTGACCGTCCGCCTGGATCTCGCCAATCATCACCGGCTTGTGCAGGTGGTGGTTGGTCTTGTCCATGGTCAGGGTGTAACCGGACGGCGCGGCAAAGGTCTGGCCAGCGAGGGCTTCGCGGACTTTGTCGACGTCTGTGGACTTGGCTTTTTCCGCTGCTTGCGCCCACATGTGGATGCCGACGTAGGTGGCTTCCATCGGGTCGTTGGTCACCGCTTTGTCGGCGCCCGGCAGGTTGTGTTTCTTGGCGTAGGCTTTCCAGTCGGCGACGAATTTCTTGTTCGCAGGGTTCTCCACCGACTCAAAGTAGTTCCACGCCGCGAGGTTGCCCACCAGCGGTTTGGTGTCGATGCCGCGCAGTTCTTCTTCACCGACCGAGAACGCCACGACCGGAACATCGGTGGCTTTCAGGCCCTGGTTGGCCAGCTCTTTATAGAACGGCACGTTGGAGTCGCCGTTGACCGTGGAGATGACCGCAGTCTTGCCACCGGCCGAGAATTTCTTGATGTTGGCGACGATGGTTTGATAGTCGCTGTGACCGAACGGGGTGTAGACCTCTTCGATGTCCTTGTCCGCCACGCCTTTGGAGTGCAGGAACGAACGCAGGATCTTGTTGGTAGTGCGCGGGTAGACGTAGTCGGTGCCGAGCAGGAAGTAGCGCTTGGCGCCGCCGCCTTCTTCGCTCATCAAGTATTCCACGGCCGGGATCGCCTGTTGGTTCGGCGCGGCGCCGGTGTAGAACACGTTCGGCGACATCTCTTCGCCTTCGTACTGCACCGGGTAGAACAGCAGGCCATTGAGCTCTTCGAACACCGGCAGCACTGATTTACGCGACACCGAGGTCCAGCAACCGAACACCACGGCGACCTTGTCCTGAGTTAGCAGCTGACGACCCTTTTCTGCGAACAGCGGCCAGTTCGACGCCGGGTCGACCACCACCGGTTCCAGCATCTTGCCATTCACGCCGCCCTTGGCGTTGATCTCGTCGATGGTCATCAACGCCATGTCTTTGAGGGACGTTTCGGAGATCGCCATGGTGCCGGACAACGAATGCAGAATACCGACCTTGATGGTCTCGGCGGCCTGGACAGTCCAGGTCATGCCCATCGCGGCAATGCTTGCCGTGAGTGTAAAAGCCTTGATCAAGCTGCGACGCTTCATTGTGCGATCTCCATGAACTTATGAGTTTTCTTGGTTGGCAGATGCGGACTACTGAAGGGTCTTTAGCAAGGGGTGTGCCTGTTCGGTAAAGGCCGGTAAATCTCGTGATAGAGCCATTGGCGGGCTGGAGCGCGCACCAGACTGGGGCCTGTTTGCAAGGCGGGTGCGCCTGCGTGCGCAGCATTGGTGCCGAGGGTGTTCAGTGCCAAAACCCGGCAGGCGATAACTATGTACCACCTGCTGTGCTGCGAAATCTTGATCATCGTGGTTTCGAAATCAAGTGAGTAGCGCATGGATAGCACCTCTGGCAACGCACCTTCAATCCCCCAGGAACCGGCGAAATTTCCCGCACTGGGACCGACGTTCATAAGCGCCGATGATGCAGCCTATTGGGCACACCGACAGATCGGCGCGCGTCGTGACAGAGCCTACGGCGGCGTGATCGTGCAGCGTGGCGATGGAAAATTTCAGCCCACGTTGCCTGTGGCCGGGAGGATGGGGCATTTCGATTTTGACACCTTGCTGTCTACCGGCCGCGTCGGAGAGCTATTTGCCCCACCGGGCTACAGTGGTGCGGCGTATTACCTGTCCCATTCGGCCAGCCACGCTGAAGTTCTGCGTGCTCATCCGCAGTGGACAGCCGAGCAGATCAAGTTAGACCTCGGTTTTTTTTCGAGAGGGCATATCCTGACCCACATGCAGGACCCGGGCGCCTATGGCCAGCGCCACTATCTGTCGGGGCCGGATGACTCGTTGATCAAGTACGAGTCCACTCAGCCGGCAGAGGAGAAAAAACTCTTTGAACAGGGGTTCAAGTCTTTCGGGCCGTTCACCGATGTTGAACTTTTGATTCAGAAACTGGCCTCGATCGGCACGCTGAGCGTACTGGTGCCCAATGATCAGTGGGGTGGCGTACGAGGAAACGTGCCGGCGAACTGGACCCTTGGTACCGCCCTGGGACACAACCGGCCCGTCTCACAGCCTTTTTTTTGTGCCGTCTCCGATCAAGTGGACAAGGCTATCGAAGCCGCGGCAACGAGCGTATCCACAGTCTCCGGTAGTGTGTATCTGGGTTTTGTCGTCACCTCTGCCGGAAGTTCGGAATGCATGGCGACCTATCCGGTTCTCTCCAGCCAACTGAATGTGGCCATCGAGTTGTTCAATACCTTTCCGAGGAGACCCGATCACAAGCTGGAGAGGTTGCTCGATTTCGACCTGCATGGCGTTTACTTCCTGTCGCACAGTGATGGCGCGCAGAGTGCCAGCGACCCTTGGCTTTATGAGCACTTTATTTCACCGGATGAGTTGGCTGCGGGAATCAAATTTTCGCTTTGGGATGTTTATCGGCAGGAATACCCTGACTACCTGAATGTGTACACCAGAACCCGGGATGGTGCCGTGTTGCAATACCGCCCCTCGGCGCACATCCGTGAAGCTCCGTTGAAGGACAGCGCGGATTTCAACGCTCGACTGAAGGCGGGCACGCTCAAGCCAGCAGACTACGTCAAGCAGGTGGCCGCCGCCGGCCAGCTGACAGTGCTGAAGGACAGCCAGTTGTGGGATGTTGTCGGGGACGTTGGCGCCGACTGGCAACCCTATGCCAGGTCGAGGCGTTTGAGTCCCGCTTTTCTCATGGCGGACGATGCCGCACGTTTTGCGCACGAGTACATCGGCAGCCGGCGTGAACAAGGCTTCGCCGGGATGATTTTGCAGGATCAAAACAAACGTTTCGTTGCCACAGAACCGGTTTTTTCCGCAAAACCACGGTTTGTGTTGGACAGGCTGTGCCCCCTCGATGCCACCGGCGCACCGATCATGTTGCTCGAGGGATACTCGTTTCATGGGCTGTACGCTTCGCGTTGGCAAGCTGACTCAAGCGCCATTGTGCGTGCCGACGAACAAGAGCAATTGACGCAGGCGCAGATGTTCACCACCGAAGACATTCGCTCGGTGCTCGACAAGAGCGCGCATGTTGTCGACTTTTACCTCTCCGGTTCGCCAGACAGCCTGCTGGTTTACAGTCCCGATCTATCGAAAGTGGCCGCCCGCAACAAAGTGCACGAGCGAGTTGCCCTGCTCGCCGATGGCTCCACCCTGATCGACCGGGCGCTGGCGTCTGGCACACTTGCACCCGATACCGTTGTCGACGAACTGGCCGAAACCGGCCGATTGCGTGTGGTAGCCGGCAATGAGGTGTGGGGGCCGCGGGGAACTTTACTGGGTGATGAGTCAACTCCCGCAGGCGTTTCCCCTCCGTTGCTCGGGGCGATTTTTACCAGCGCCGAAGAAGCCGTACTGAACGCCCGTCATCGCGCAAGGCTCGATTACCGCACGGCTGCGGCGGGTTGGGGATTCATTCTCAAACACAAGGATCGCGATGAGTATGTGGCGACCGAAACAGTGCCGGCCGGGCGCCTGGGGGCATTGAACCAGGCGAGTGACTTTGGTGCTCCCGTATTGGTCGACGAGTTTCGCACCTTCGCGCTCTACTACTCGGCAAGCTGGGTTCCCGGCGGGTTATCGACAGCGGATGCCTGGTTTGCCCGACATTTTGCTTGCGTGACCGATCTGGCGGCGGCCATCTATGACGACAAGGGCACGCAACGTCTTACGCATTTTCAAGACCTGAGCGTTTTTTTTGCGACACTGGATGGGGCTTTGTTGCGGTATCAATTTTCGGCCACCTCAACCCGGTTCGACACGAAAGGTTTGCAGCAATTGAGGTCGCTGTTGGTCAACGGCACACCTCCCTATGCCGACGTCATTCAATTGATCGCCAAGGCCAGCGAGCTGAAGGTGTTGCGCACCAGTGAACTGTGGGACGAGGCGGGCATTGTCGGTGCAGTTTGGAAACCCTACGCGCAGATCCAGCGGCGAGCGCTCAGCCGGGTCTTTGTGTCGCAGGATGATGCAGTGCGCTATGCGTTGACGCAGTTGGACTCGCGGCGTGAGCGGATCTACGGTGGCCTGGTGCTGCGTCGGCTCGATGGTTTGTTTGTTGCGACTTTACCGGTGGCTGTCGAGATCGAAAACTTCCCTGCCAGCTGGATCCGCCTGGACGAATTGACCGAACAGGGGTTGTTTCTGGCTGGAAGCACGGTTGTCGCTCGCTACCATTCGCGAATGCAGGTCGAACCGGTTTTTGCGCTGTCGAACCGCGAACGGGACGTGTACCTCGCTATGTTTTCCACCGATTTCATGTCGGCAATCCTGAGCGGCTCCGCGCTTTCGCCATCTCTATCGCCCGGCAGGGAATATTTGCTGGGACTGGATGGCAGCCTGATCAGCTACACCCTCAGCGCCAGTGCTGCCGAAAAGCAACTCGCACGATCATTGGCTCCCGCCAGTCAATTGCAGCGCAGGCACACCCCGATAGAACTGCAAATGCGCAATGGCACGCTAACCCCGAGTGAGTATGTCAATCAGGTTGCAAGCGCCGGCAGGTTGCAAGTGATCAAGGGTAGCCGGCTGTGGGGCAAGGTCAGGCAGTTGTCAGCATGGAGCGCTTATTTCGAGGGTGGTCCATCGCAAGTGCATCGGTCGGCCATCGCTGATCCGGCGCTCAGTCCGGTCTTCACGCAATTGAACGACGCCGTACGGCATGTCCACCGTGCGGTGGGCGCTCGAACCGGATTGAGGTTCGGGTTCGTACTCAAGTCGCTGAACGCCGAGCGGTATATGACTACGATGCCGATTGACGGGCGGCAAGGAAGTCTCTCCGTCGAGAAGGTATTTCCCGATGGGCTATTACCTCTGGGATACAGCGTTGAGGGAATCTATCTGTGTCCGTCGACCGGGCCGGGACGACTGCCGCACGACTTGGATCAGAGTTTCATCTCGCCTCGGGATCTGATGTATGGGTTGGACGCTGTCCGTGTACGCACGGGGGCTGTGACTACTTTCCTCAACGTCTTTGTGTCCTGTGCCGATGGTGCCTTGTTGCGATACAAACCCAAGGCCGCTGCACCGGAGTGGACCCGGTTACAGGTCGCGCTCGCCTACGAAAAAGTACTGCAATCAGGGCACGAAACACTGTTCGAGTATCTGCGCAAGGTGATCGCGAACGGTGAGTTGCAGGCAGTGGTGCGCAGCACCTTCTGGTCGCCGTTCAGGGTGGATGCCAAGGGTGTCAAAACCGGCATCGGGCTGGTGAGATGGGCGCCGGATAACCGCTTTGCCCTCGGGCCGGTATTTGCGCATGCCGATGATGCGGCTCGTTCGGCCCAAAGACTGATTGGCGAGTACGTCGGCCAGCAATATCTTGGAGGCGTCCTGATACACCAGGCATCGTCTTCGTTCGTTGCGGTCGAGCCGCTTGAGGACGGCCTCGACAGTGGCGCTGCCAGCGCACTGTTTTACTCAGGGCCGGGAGGGCCGATTGCCCCGGTCGCGGTACCAGGCGAGCAGCCGTTGCCATTGCCGGTTTTTCCGCGGGATTTCAAATGGGTGGCTGTTCATCAGTTCTACAAACGCTTCAACCTGTTCGTGAAGGACCCCAGTGCGTCTGATCAACTGCTACTGGACAACCTGGCCCTGGCGGACCTGTGGTTCAGCAGGGACGTGGTGAAAAAGAGCGGGGTCTCCGGCGGCAGCTGCTATTTCACCGGGCGAGGCGGGGCGCTGTTCAAATTCACCCCCAGCTTCTCGTCGCAGGAACGCGAATTTTTCAGCGAGGAGGCAAAGGACGGGGTCGCTGCATACCTCGCCAGACTCGCCAGCGTGGGACGGCTGGAAGTAGTGGACACCGATGGTTACTGGCGCCGTCGCGGGCTTGTGAGCGCCAACTGGAAACCTGCGTTGCCTGGTCATGACGAACTGTAGAGGATCGTATTTTCACTGATGGAAGCCTGAGAAACTGACGTCCTCAAGTGCTCAGCGACGTCGCATCAGACCGATGAAAAACAACCCGCCAATCGCCGCCGTGGCCACGCCAATCGGTAAATCCTCGGGGGCGATCAGCGTGCGCGCAGCGACATCGACCCACACCAGAAATACGCTGCCCAACAATACGCACACTGGCAGCAATCGCCGGTGTTCGGCCCCGACCAGTCGCCGCGCAATGTGCGGCACCATCAGCCCGACAAAACCGATTGAGCCACTGATCGACACCAGCACTCCGGTCATCAACGAGGCAATCAAAAACACCCGCAACCGTACGGTGCGGGCGTTGAGCCCAAGGGTCACGGCCGTCTGTTCACCGGCCATCAACGCGTTCAGTGGTCGAGCCATGCCAAGCAACAAAACCAGCCCGAGCAGCACACTGGCGGCCGGCACCGCGAGCAATTCCCAGCGCGCCAACCCGAGCCCGCCGAGCATCCAGAACATCACCGCCGAACTGGCGCGGTGATCGCCGAGAAACAGCAGCAGATTGGCGATTGCCATCATCACGAACGACACCGCCACACCGCACAACAGCAGCCGATCACTGTCCAGACGACCGTTGCGGTTGGCGATCATCAGCACGATCAGCATGCTCAGCAGTGCGCCAATAAATGCGGCAATCGGCAACGTCAGCAGGCCGACGATTTCACCGACATGCAGCACCACGATCACCGCGCCGAGGGTGGCGCCGGAGGTTACGCCGAGCAGGTGCGGATCGGCCAGCGGATTGCGCGTCACCGCTTGCAGCACCGCGCCGATCAGCGCCAGGCCGGCACCGACCAAGGCGCCAAGCAACATGCGCGGCACGCGGATCAGCCACACGATGTGTTCCTGCCCGGCCGTCCAGCTCACCCCGTCAAAACCGAACACCTTGTGCAGCAAAATGCGCCATACCACGTCCACCGGCACCCGCGCCGGGCCGAAGCCCAGCGACACCACGCACGACACCAGCAACAACGCGCCGAGGGCAATCAGCAACAGGGCGTAACGACGATTGATCATTCGCCGTGGAAACCTTTGGCCAGGGTTTCAACCGCCAGCACGTTGTCGATCCCCGGCGTGGCCTGCACATACGGAATGACGATGAAGCGCTGGTTCTTGATTGCGTCAACCGATTGCAGCGCCTTGTTATCGAGCAGGAATTGCGTCTTCTGTTCAGCAGTAACTTCACCGTAATCGACGATCACGATCACCTGCGGATTGCGCTCGACCACGTTCTCCCAATTCACGCGGGTCCAGCTCGCTTCGACGTCATCCAGAATGTTGCTCCCGCCCGCCGCGTCGATCAGCGCTTGCGGCATGCCCAGGCGACCCGAGGTCATGGCGCGGTCTTCGCCACTGTCGTAGAGGAACACCCGGGGTTTGTCCGTCGGCAGATCCTTGCGCACATCGGCGACTTGCGCCTGCATGTCGGCGATCAATGCAGTGGCGCGATCCTGCACGTCGAAGATTTTGCCGAGGTTGCGCAGGTCGTTGTAGGTGTCCTCCAGGCTGGCCGGTGGACGCTTCATGACGAAGGCGCAGGACTCGGTCAGCTCATAGACGTTGATGCCCAGCGGCTGCAAGGTTTGCGGCGTGAGATCACCGCCCACGCGCATGCCGTAATCCCAGCCGGCGAAGAAGAAATCGACGTTGGCGTTGAGCAGGGTTTCCACTGAAGGGTACTTGGCCGCCAGCTCCGGCAGGCCGTCGAGGATGGTCTGCATCTGGGGCGTGACCGACTTCCAGCCACTGACACCGCTGTAGCCGGCCATGCTCGGTTTGAGGCCGAGTGCGAGCATCATCTGCGTCATGTTGATGTCGTGGCTGACCGCGTGTTTCGGCGCTTGCGTGAAGGTCACGTCGCGGTTGCAGCTCTGGATCGTCAGCGGATATTTCGTTGCTTCGGCAAACGCTTGGCTACTGCCCAGCAACAGAGCAACGCACAGCAGGGAACGCAAAGTCATGGTTGGGTTATCCAGGTGATTCGTGGGTAGCCGTGCAAAGGGTGTTCATCGATCAGCGCTTCGACGCCGAACACATCACGCAGCAGCGGGGCGGTCAGGACTTCTTTTGGTGTGCCGCTGGCGACGATGCGGCCGTGATTGAGCACGTACAGCCGATCACAGAACGCGGCGGCGAGATTGAGGTCGTGGATGCTCGCCAGGGTGCCGATCCGCAGGCGTTTGACCAGTTGCAGTAACTCAAGCTGATAGCGCGGGTCGAGGTGGTTGGTCGGCTCGTCGAGGATCAACACTTGCGGTTGCTGGGCTAGGGCGCGGGCGAGGATCACGCGTTGTTTTTCACCGCCGGAGAGCGTGGCGAAAGCGTGGTCTTCGAAACCGTTGAGGCCGACGGATTCCAGTGCTTGCGTTGCGAGATTGCGGTCTTCGAGGGTGTCACCGTCGAACAGGCCTTTGTGCGGTGTGCGGCCCATGGCGACCACTTCATCGACGGTCAGGCCGAAGGCGTCGGGGAACTCCTGCAGCACCACGGCGATGCGTTGCGCGCACCAGCGCGAGGATTGTTTCCAGACGTTGTGGTGGTCGAGCCGGACCTCACCGTTTTCCGGTTTGCTGAAGCGATAGGCGCACCGCAGCAGGCTGGTCTTGCCGCTGCCGTTGGGGCCGATCAACCCGACAAACTCACCGGCGGCCACGTGCAACGAGGCATCACGCAGTTGGAACTGGTGATGACAGTGGCCGTGGCCCAGGGGTGTCCAGGCGAGGTTGGTGAGGTTCAGCGAGGTCATGCATTTACTCAGAGATATTTGGTGATGCTGATGACGCCTTCGCGGGCAAGCCTCGCTCCTACAGGATTTTTGTCGATCACAAAAAATGCGTACGACACAAAACCTGTAGGAGCGAGGCTTGCCCGCGAAGGGGCCCTTGAGTCAAAAGGTGTAATCAGCTGTGACGAAGAACGAACGCGGCTCACCCAGAATCCACTGCTGCCCCTCATTGTATTGGCTTTGCGCATACTGGCGGTCAAACAGATTGTTCACCTGCAGCCCCAGCGTCGTATTGCGCAGCGCTTTCCATGACAACGTGGCATCGACGACGGTGTAGCTCGGCAGCTCGTTCTGGTTGGCCATGTCGGCATAACGCGCGTCAACGTAACGCACGCCAGCCCCGGCCTTCAGGTCTTCGCTGAGTGCTTTGCTCAGCCACAGATTCGCCGTGCGACGAGGCACGTCCACCGGACGATTGCCGTTGCGCGACACCGGCACGCCGGCGACCACTTCTTCGAAATCGTCGTACTTCGCTTTGACGATGGCCGCGTTGGCCTGCAGTTGCCAGGCGTATGGCAATTGCAGATCGAGGCTGGCTTCCAGGCCATTGGACGATTGTTGGCCGACCTGTTGTTTTAACGCCGGGTTGCCCGGATCGTCGGTCAGCAGTTTCTTTTTGACGATGCGATAAGCCGCCAGCGTCCACTCGCCGCGTTGATCCCAGAACATCTGCTTCACACCGATCTCGGTCTGTTTCGCCGTGGCCAGGTCATATTGCTGCTGGCTCGGGCTCAGGGAAATCAGGCCGCCGACACCGTCGGTGCTGGTGGCGTACTGACCGTAGAACGAAGTGTCCGGGGTCACGGCGAACACCAGCCCGGCCTTCCAGTTGTTGCCGGTCAGGGTCTTGTCGCTCTGGCTGCCATCGACCAGATTGTCGCGATCGACGTGCACGTAGTCGCGACGCACACCGGTCACCAGCGACCAGCGCTCGCTCAACTGCGTGCGGTTTTCGGCAAAGGCCGACATCTGTTTGGTGGTGCTCTGGAACTGGTCGCGATACGGATTGGCACTTTCAAAACTGCCACGTTGTGGATGATACAAATCGATCGGCTGGCCATCGGGCAACACGTCATTGAACGGCGAGTTGCTGTCGAGCTGGAAGCGGATGCGGTTGTAATCGACACCGGTCACGGTCTGGCTGTCGAGACCGAACAGAGAATGCTTGAAGGTGAAGGTCTGACGGTCGCCGACCTGTTCCTGCCGGTGGCCGATGCCGAAATAGCCACTGCGGCTGAGCTGCTGTGCGTCGCGGTCGAAGTTGTAGTTTTCGGCGTTCTGCCAGCGGCGCTGGGCCTTGAGGTAATACAGCTCGTTGCTCGCGCTGACGTTATCGGAAATTTGCCAGTCGCTGGTCAGGCGCGTCCATTGATCGTTGTAGTGCTGCTTGTCGTTGCTGACGTTGTAGTTCTTGTCGCGCAGACCTTCGTGGAAGCGGCCGTTGATCAATGGCGTGCCGAAGTAGTTCATCGGGTTCTGGTCGCCGTAGTCGTGGGCGAGGGTGAATGCCAGATCGTCCGTGGCCTGCCAGCGCAGGGCCGCGCTGACGAAGTCGCTGGAGGAATCGCCGCGATCGACCCAACCGTTGCTGCGCAGGCGATTGAGGTTCAAGCGATAACTCAGGGTCTCGCTCAGCGAGCCGCCGCTGTCGAACGCTTGTTGCTGACTGTCGTAAGAGCCGTAACCGAGACGCACGTGGTTTTCGATCTCGCCTTCGAAGGGCTTTTTCGGGATCACATTGACCACCGCACCCGTCGCGCCTTCGCCGTACAACACCGAAGCCGGGCCGCGCAGCACATCGACGCGCTCCACGGACCAGGTGTCGACCGGGAAGGTCACGGTGCCCATGCCGGTGTACATCCGGTTGCCGTCATACAACTGCATCACCGAGTTCTGCCCGGTAAAGCCTCGTGCAGACAACGAGGTCCCGCCGTCGCCCGGCGTGCCGGTGCGGCTGATCCCGGTGCTGCGCGAGGCCGCGTCCTGCACGCTGCGGTCACCGCGCGCGCGGATCTGTTCGCCAGTCAGGCTTTCCACACTGGCGGGTGTTTCCAGTGCCGTGAGGTTCAGGCGCGAACCGGCGGTGGTCGGCGTGTCGAGGTTGACGGTTTCGTCGTCAACGGCCGGTGCGGTGATGGTGCCGGCGGGCAGCGTCAAGGATTGCGCGTGGGCGTTGTTGTGCAGGGCGAGCAGGCAGAGGCCGGACAAGAGGTACTTGTTCATCGGGTGGGTGACACTTCTTCCAAAAGAAAACCCGCAGCAATGGCTGCGGGTTGGGCGGTGCATTTGCGTTATACAGTAACACTAAAAATGACCGTGCGATAAGCGCCCGAAGTCTACAGATCCCTCTAATACGCGCATCTCGCCTGTTTCATGATGAAGATGAGGCTGATTCAGTTTGTCGGGTGAATCGCGACAACAGCACTCGATCCAGCAACCAGACCACCACCAGCGAAACGCCCACCAACGGAAACGCCACTGCCAGCACCAGCATGATGGCTACCCCTGTTTTCCATTTCGGCAGGTCGTGGCGCAGCGGTGGAACACCGAACTTGCCTTGTGGCCGACGCTTCCACCAGATCACCACGCCGCTGACGGCACTGAGCAGAATCATCAGGCAGATCAGCAGCACGATGATCTGGTTGAGCACCCCGAACATCTTGCCTTCGTGCAACATCACGCCGGTTTCCGTGGCGCGGGCCACGGGGCCGTAATGTTCCCAGCGTACGTCGGCGAGGACGTTGCCGGTGTACTGATCGACATGCAGGGTCGCGTCGTTGCGCGGGTCATCGGCGAATACGGCAATGGTGAATACGCCGGTGGCCGTGGTCGGGAAAGTAATGCTGTAACCCGGCTCGACCTTGCGTTGCACGGCGATGTTCTGCACGTCTTGCAGGCTGATGGTCGGGGCGGCGGGGCCGGGTTGCGCACTGTCGTGGGCCATGTGTTCGGCGTGGTCGCCGGACATCGGCATCGGCGTGTTTTCCATCGCCCATGGCACGGTCTGGCGCGTGGCGGTGTTGAGGCTGCGGGCCTCGACGTCGGACTTGGGCATGTCATTCCACATGGCATCCGGGAACACGTTCCAGACTCCGGCGTATTGCTTGCCCCAGAACCCGGTCCAGGTCATGCCGCTGAGCAGCATCACCAGCAGAAACGCAGCGCCCCAGAACCCGGTGACGGCATGCAGGTCGCGCCAAAGCACGCGACCGCGACTGCTCAGGCGCGGCCATAAAATGCCGGCCGCCTGGCCTCGTGGCCACCACAAAAAGACCCCGGAAACCACCAGCACGATGCCCCAGCCAGCGGCCAGTTCGATCAGCCGGTCACCGACCGTGCCGATCATCAACTCGCCATGAATCGCTCGCGCTATCGCTTGCAGATTCTTCTTGGCGTCTTGCTCGCCGAGGATGTCGCCGTGGTACGGGTCGACGAAAACGTTCAGCTCATTGCCGCCATTGAGTACGACAAATTGCGCGCTGCGTTCGGCGTTGACCGGTGGCAGGTATTGCTTGATCGTCGCTTGTGGATACGCGTCTTTCACCCGCTTGAGCAAGTCGTCGGCCGGGACGCTGTGATGGCCGGCCGGGACGTTCATCAGGCTGTCGTACATCAACGAGTCGAGTTGCGGCTTGAACAGGTAAATGACACCGGTCAGGGCCAGCATCACCATGAATGGCGCGACGAACAGACCGGCATAGAAATGCCAGCGCCAGGCCAGGTTATAGAAATTCGGTTTGGGCTGTTTCATCGGTTGTGCTCCGCTTGGCTTGGTACTTTTGTTGTTGTCTGGTGACTGCTGCGCAGTCATTCGCGGGCGAGCCTCGCTCCTACAGGTCCAGTGGCGTTCGCACCGATTGTGATCGACGCGAATTTTGTAGGAGCGAGGCTTGCCCGCGAAGCTTTTAGAAGCTCATATCCACCTTGGTCCAGAGCGTTCGCCCCGGTTCTTTAATGGCCTGCGGGTCATTGGCCGGGTAGCCAAAACCGGCGTTGCCGGCCAGGTTCAAATGCTCGGCGTACGCCTTGCCGAACAGGTTGTCGACGCCGCTGCTGACCTTCCAGTTCTTGTTGATCCGATAGGCGCCATTGAGCGAGAACACGCCGAACCCCGAGGACTTGTCGAAGTCCTTGCCGACCACGTTGCCCTTGTTCTGATCAATGCGGTTTTGCGCCGCGACCACTCGCCACAAGGCGCCGGCGCTCCAGTTGTCTTCGCTGTAGGTCAGGCCGAATCGCGCGTCCAGCGGCGGCATTTGCGGCAATGCCTTGCCGTCGCTGCTGTTTTTGCCCCAGGCGTAGGCCAGGGTTGCGTCGGCCTTCCAGTTCGACGTCAGCCTGTAGGCCGCCCCGAGTTCACCGCCCATGATCCGCGCGTCGATGTTCTCGGCTTGCGAGGTCGTGCCCATCATTCCCGTCTTGTAATTGAACAGGATGTAATCGCGTACCTGTCCGACGTAACCCGAGGCCCAGGCTTCGAGGTCTTCGGTCTTGTATTGCAGGCCGAAGTCGAGCTGGGTGGTTTTTTCGGGCTTGATCGAGTCGAAGGCGTTTACCGAGCCGGCAGGTCCCGAGTTGGGCGAAAACAGCTCCCAGTAATCCGGGAAACGCTGGGTGTGACCGAGGCCTGCGTACAGCGTGGTCGGGCTGTCTGCCAGATCATGCTCGTAACGGACGAAGCCGCTGGGCAGGGTGTCGGCGCGGGTGTCGTCGGCGGTCGGGTTGGCGCGGGTCATCATCCCCGAGCCAGTGGTCTGCCGGAAATCCTTGGCCGAAGCACGGTCAAGGCGTGCGCCGGTAATCAGCCGATCACGGTCGGCGGCGTACCAGGTCAGTTCGCTGAACACGCCGTAGTTATGGAAATCGGCGTCCTTGTTGCGCGGCAGATCCTTGTAGGTGTCGATGCCCATGGCGCTGCGCTTGCGGTGCTCGCTGGTCTGCGCGTCGATGCCGCTGATCAATTGCACATCGGCCCAGCGCCACGTGGCTTTGATCCGTGCGCCGAGGGTTCGGCGATCGACACTGGAAGCCATCGGGCCGGCCATCATCCCGGTGCCGGACGGCGTGCGCAGGGTGTAGTTGTCCATCACGTGGTCGGCGTAGTTGTAGTAGATCTGTGCTTCGACCTTGTCGAGCACGTCGCCGATATTGGACTTCTCGAAACGCAGGCCGAGGCTTTCGCGCTTGAACTGCGCGCCGTCCATGCCGCGTCCGGCGTAACGGGCTTCGCCATCGCCTTTGCCGGCGGTCAGCTCCAGCAGGGTGTCGGCGTCCGGGGTCCAGCCGAGTGCCACGTCGCCATTCCACTTGTCGTAACGCGAGGCCACGGTGTCGTTGTTGCCGTCCCGATAGTCGTCGGAATGCGCGGTGTTGCCGATCACTCGCACGTAACCCAATGACCCGCCGGCAGCGGCGTCCACTACTTTGTCGAAACGGCCGTTGGAGCCGGCCAGTACGCTGGCATTCACTCGGGTGCCGAGTTCGCCGAAGCTTTCCGGGTCACGGTCGAACAAGATGGTGCCGGCGGATGCGCCCGGCCCCCAAAGTACCGTTTGCGGGCCTTTGATGACGGTGAGTTTGTCGTAGGTTTCCGGTGAGATGTAGGAGGTCGGTGCGTCCATTCGGCCGGGGCAGGCGCCGAGCATCTGGCCGCCGTTGGTGAGGATGTTCAGGCGCGAGCCGAACATGCCACGCAACACCGGGTCACCGTTGGTGCCGCCATTGCGCACCAGGGCGAAGCCGGGGATGGTCTTCAAGTAGTCATCACCGTCGCTGGCCGGTACCGGTTGGCGTGGGTCTTTGGGGTTGGTGACGATGGTCAGCGGTGAACTCGGTGCGATGGCGGTGATCACCGTCGGGCTCAGTTCTTCACTGTGGCCGGCATGATCATCGGCCAGCACCATCGGTGTCAGCAGTGCGCCGCAAAGAACGGCGGTGGCTTGCCTGAAACGAACGCGCGTTTCGTTCAGGGCAAAAGAAGCTTGGGCGGCGCTCAAGCGTGTGTCAGCAGAAAACCTGGACATGACAATTTCCATCGAACAGTCGTAAACGACACGGCCGGCAGCCTGCGCAATGCCTGTGGGGGCGGGCGTGCTCGCGATGTGGGTGGGTCAGCCCCACCGCTTTCGCGAGCAAGCCCGCTCCCACAGGTTGCTTTGCTGTCTTCTAACCGTGTGAGATTGGGGAGATGTTTACGTGACGATGGGTGGTGCGCGGGTGCGGGCGCCGGGGAAGAAGGTTTGCCGGGCGTGGCCCAGGCGGGTGGCGGGTGTACTGAAGGTACTGGTTTTTGGGGCGTCGAATGCAACGAAAGACTGGCCGCCCGTCAGCGCCGGGCAGTTGAACAGCAGGCTGCAATAGCCGCACTTTTCCCAGATCGCATGATGGGAGGTTTTGGGTGGACAGTGCTCGGCGGCGGGTGTCGCGCCGTGCTCGCCGTGCGCCATCGCTGACATGTCCATGCTCATGTCCATCGACATGTTCATGGACATCGAAGAGGCGCGCTGATCCATCGGCATCGACTGAGAAATCAGCGGGCCGATGAAGATCATCAACATGGCGAACAGGCTGATCCAGCTGCCGCGTGTCAGGCTCAATGGCTGACGACGGGGCGCGGATGGCCTGGCGCTAAGCGGGCGCATGGGCGTATTCAGCTCTGGCAGTTACGGATTGTGTGCGTGCACTTGCACGCCGCCCGGTGCGGTTTTCTGCACCGAGACTTCGACCGTCACATCACCGGACTTTTCGAAATGCATCGTCAGCGGGAACCGCTTGCCGTCGCTCAGCAGGCTGCGGTCTTTCAGGTCCAGTAGCATCACGTGGTACGCCATCGGTGCAAACGTGACGTCGCCGCCAGCCGGGATTTCGACGGCCGGCACCTGCTGCATTTTCATCAGATCGTTCTGCATCACGTGCTCGTGCAACTGGGCGATGCCCGCAATCGGCGAGTCGACGCTGAGCAGTTTGTCGGCGGTTTTGCCGGGGTTTTGAATCACGAAGTAAGCCGCAACGGTCGGCGCGTTCGGTGGCAATTCCTGTGACCACGGATGAGCGATTTGCAGTTCGCCAGCCTTGTATTCATGGGCATTGGCAAAGCAGGCAGGCAGCAGCAATGCAGCCAGAACGATGAGTTTGTTCAACATGGCAGTTCTCCAGAACGATTCAAAACGCAGGTCAATTGCGAGAAGGAATCACACCAGAGGGGATGCGCGGGGGTTGAGATTCGGCCATTGCTGGCGCGGAGTAGGGGTGTCGAGTGCGGTGGCGGGCAGGCTTCGATTGGTTTCGAAGCGCGCGAAATACAACTGCGGCACATGCCCGGGCAACGCCACCAACGGCGCAGAACCGGAACAGCACCAGCAATGCTGCATGTTGGAATGATCGTCGTTCTGCGGCGCTTTCTGATCAAGCGTCCCCAGAGAAATCGCCACCATCTTCGTGCCGGTGGACGAGCAGAAACTGCCCCACAACACCTGTTCGGCCGGCGATTTCGCCGTCTGCGCCATCGCTCCGGTCATCGGCATGGCGAGCATGTTGAACAGCACTGCGAAGCAGGCTATCCAGGCAATTGCGAGCCGTTGTCGGGACATGGGACAGATCCGGTTGGGTGGGAGATCAGGCGCGGCTATTTAGCCTGATCAGTGCCGATAAGTAAAAACGCGGCCTGCGGTTTGGTGTCGCAGCGCAATCAGATCGCAGAGGCATGCAGGCGCAGGCCCAAGGCTTTCATAACCTTCATGATAGTCGCGAATTCCGGATTGCCAGTGCCGCTCAATGCTTTGTACAAGCTTTCACGACCCAAACCTGCATCACGCGCAACCTGTGTCATGCCTTGTGCTCTGGCTATATCGTTGAGTGCCGCGCGTATCAGAACGCCGTCGCCAGCATCTTCTTCAAAGCATGCATCCAGATAAGCCGCCATTTCTTCCGGCGACTTGAGGAATTCTGCGGCATCGAAACGAGTGAATTGTTCGGTCATGATTTACTCCTCATTACCGATGTTTTGCGCCATTTGGATAGCACGTTTGATATCTCGTTTTTGAGTCGACTTGTCGCCCCCCACCAAAAGCAAATAAACCACTTCGCCTCGGCGAGTGAAGTACATCCTGTAGCCGGGGCCGTGATGAACACGCATTTCATAGACAGATTCGCCTACAGGTTCGCAATCGCCAAAATTTCCATGTTCGGCAGCTCGGAGTCTGGCGATGATCCGAACCTTTCCAATGGTGTCTTTCAGTGAGTAGAGCCAATCTGCAAATGCTCTGGATTGTTCGAAGTCGATCATGGCTGATCGTATTCCTTGGGATACACATTGGCAAGCAACGCTTTCCTCTACTTGTGGTTGGTCGTTCCCCAAGAATCGAGTCGTTGTGCTTGATAGGATTTAAGGAATGCGAATATAGGATTGGGGCTATAGGAGGTACAGTCGGCTCTTTCCTAGAGTGTTGCGGGCAAAATGACAAGTCTATGCAGGTGTTAGGAAAGGTCCGACACAGATAAGGCACTTAGCAGTTCACCCACACTCCCAAACTCCCGCTCCACCCCCGGCAACACCGGCCGCTTCAACACCAGCACCGGCACCCCACGCTCCCGCGCCACTTCGAGTTTCGGCTCGGTGGCGGTGCTGCCGCTGTTTTTGCTGATCAGCACATCGATCTGCCGGCGCTCGAACAACTCACGTTCATCCTCGATCAGAAACGGCCCGCGTGCGCCGATCACTTCGCAGCGCTCGTTGCCCGGATAAACGTCCAGGGCGCGCAGCGTCCAGAATTGCTGCGCAGGGATTTCATGCAGGTGTTGCAAGGGTTCGCGGCCGAGGGTGAACAGTGGTCGGCGGAACGGTTTGAGTGCTTCGATCAATTCGGCCCAGTCACTGACTTCGCGCCAGTCATCCCCGGCTTGTGGTTGCCAGGCCGGGCGGCGCAGTGCCCAGCAGGGAACGCCGGACATTCGCGCGGCGGTCGCGGCGTTCTGGCTGATTTGCGCGGCGTAGGGATGCGTCGCGTCCAGCAGCAGATCGATCCCTTCGTCGCGGATGAATTGCGCCAGGCCATCCGCGCCGCCATACCCGCCAACGCGAACCCGACAGGTCAGATCGGTCGGCACACGACCGACGCCGGCCAGGCTGTAGATGTGTTCCGGCCCCAGCGTGCGGGCGATGGCCAGCGCTTCCGTCACGCCGCCGAGCAGCAATAGGCGTTTCATTGAAAAGCTCCTGCGTGGCCGACAATCCCGCCTTGTCGATCGATGGCAAACACTTCGACCTGAACCTGCGCCGGCACCACACTGCGGGCAAAATCCAGTGCGTGCCGGCATACCGCGTCGCCGAGCGCGATGCCGGCGGCGCTGGCCATGGCCAAGGCCTGTTGACTGGTGTTGGCTTCACGCATTGCCTGCTGCAACGCTTCATCCGCGCCGACCGCTGCGGCCCATTCGGCCAGTTGCGGCAGGTCGATGCTCGAATGCCGACTGTGCAGATCCATGTGCCCGGCCGCCAGTTTGCTGATCTTGCCGAAACCACCACAAATGCTGAGTTTGGCCACCGGCACTTTGCGCAGGTGTTTGAGCACCGCACCGACGAAGTCGCCCATTTCGATCAGGGCGATTTCCGGCAGGTCGTAGACTCGGCGCATGGTGTCTTCGCTGGCGTTGCCGGTGCACGCGGCGATGTGCAGGTAACCGTTGGTTTTCGCCACGTCGATGCCCTGATGGATCGAGGCAATGTACGCCGCACAGGAAAACGGCCGGACGATACCGCTGGTGCCGAGAATCGACAGGCCACCGAGAATGCCCAGCCGTGGGTTCATGGTTTTCAACGCCAGCGCCTCGCCGCCCTCGACGTTTACCGTGACTTCGAAACCGCCGGGGTAATCGAGCTCTTGCGCGAGCGAGGTCAAGTGATCGCTGATCATCTTGCGCGGCACCGGGTTGATCGCCGGCTCGCCGACACCCAGCACCAGGCCCGGTCGGGTGACGGTGCCGACACCACGACCGGCACAGAAACGAATGCCCGGTTCTGCGCTCAGGCGCACTTGGGAATAGAGCAGCGCGCCGTGGGTCACGTCCGGATCGTCACCGGCATCCTTGATCGTTCCAGCTTCGGCGCCGTCATCCAGCAACCGGCAGAATTCCAGGCGCATCTGCACGCGCTTGCCTTTGGGCAGGACGATGTCCACGGCGTCTGCACTCGTTCCGCCGAGCAGCAATCGAGCGGCCGCCAGGCTGGTGGCGGTGGCGCAGCTGCCGGTGGTCAGGCCGCTACGCAGCGGTGCGGGTTGTTCGGCGGTTTCGTCACGCATCGAAAGGTTTGACCACGTCCAGCAAAGTAATCGGCAAGGCCTGGCGCCAGGTATCGAAATCGCCCAGCGGTTGCGCCTGGGCGATATGGATACGCGTCAGCTCGCCGCCGTGTTGCTCGCGCCAGGCCATCAGGGTCATTTCACTTTGTAGCGTGACCGCGTTGGCGATCAGTCGGCCACCGGGTTTGAGCCCTGCCCAGCAAGTGTCCAGCACACCTTCGCGGGTGACGCCGCCACCGATGAAGATCGCGTCCGGGCGCTCCAGACCTGTGAGGGCTTGCGGCGCACTGCCGCGAACCAATTGCAGGCCGGGCACGCCGAGCGCGTCGCGGTTGTGCTCGATCAACAGTTGCCGACCTTCATCGGCCTCGATCGCCAGCGCCCGGCAACCCGGATGGGCGCGCATCCACTCGATGCCGATCGAACCGCTGCCGGCGCCGACGTCCCACAACAGTTCACCGGGAACCGGGGCCAGGCGCGCGAGGGTGATTGCACGCACATCGCGCTTGGTCAGTTGACCGTCGTGCCTGAACGCCGAATCCGGCAGGCCGGCCAGTCGCGAAAGGCGCGGCGTGTCGGGGGCGGCGATGCATTCGATGGCGATCAGGTTGAGGTCGGCGATTACCGGGTCGGCCCAGTCGTTGGCGACACCGTCGATGCGTCGCTCGGCCTCGCCACCCAAATGTTCCAGCACGCTCAGGCGACTCGGCCCGAAACCACGTTCACGCAACAACGCCGCTATTGCGGCGGGGCTTTGCCCGTCGTTGCTGAGCACCAACAAGCGAACACCGCTGAACAACTGCGCGTTAAGCGCCGCGACCGGGCGAGCGACCACCGACAGCGTGACCACATCCTGCAACGGCCAGCCCATTCGCGCGGCCGCCAGAGAGCAGGAAGAGGGCGCCGGCAGGATCAGCATTTCCGCGCTGGGCAATTGCCGGGCGAGGCTGGCGCCGACACCGAAGAACATCGGATCGCCGCTGGCCAGCACGCACACCGGCTCACCCCGCAAGGCCAACAACGCATCGAGGGAGAACGGCGTCGGCCAGAGTTTGCGTTCGCCACGGATGCAGGGCGGCAGCAGGTCCAGTTGCCGCTGACTGCCGAAGATCTTCGAGGCAGCCAGCAACGCATGCCGGGCATTCCTGCCCAAACCCTTGAAGCCGTCTTCACCAATGCCTGTCACGGTCAGCCAGCGTGCCATGTGTGATCTCTATTCATCTGCATAAAGCGGCACATGATAACGCGGCAGACGCGGAGGCGAGTAATAGAATGTTTTAAGTTGGTTTGATTAGTCTGTAGCTGATCGTAGTTAAGTTATGTAGTTTGAATATTCATGCACTCATTTGATAATGGTTGAAAGGAATTGACTATGGTTATTGATAAAACAGGGAGCCTGGACTTGATGGCTTATTCCGATGCGTTCAACCGAGACTTCGCGCCACGGCAAACAAAGAACTCTCGACTTTACGCCTCTCAGGATCAGCAAGGCGCTGCCGGGTCGCTATTGGGCGGCAACCTGGTCAGCACGGCCAGAGGCGTGTCGCGTCAGGACAAGCGTGACGTCAACTCCAGCGTGCGTTATGCGCAGTGGTATGCGAGTCAGCAGCGCAATAGGGACACAGATCCGCAAGGCTGGTTTTCCTTGTTTGCCGTGGTGTTATGGGACTTGGGTTGGGAAATTGACGAACGCAGGGTTGTCGAGAAAAGTTACAGTCACTTTGCAGGAAAAGTAACTCAGATTTATTTGAACAGAATTGCCGCTGTTAATAGTCAGATGGTGATAGTTGCAAAAGACATGTTTGATTCATTGTTGGCTAATTCGTCGGCGCTTTGGTCATTGGCCACCGAAAGTCTGCGTGGCAGGGAGTTTTCCATTGCCCCCGCTGAATACGACAAACAAGGGAAGTTATCACTGGACCTGAATGACTTTTCGCTTCGGGCGCTGGTGCAGCGGGAAGATTTCCTGTTTTGGGACTGGAAGGAGGGCAACGTGACGCTCACGCATCGAGCCGCTCCTTTGACCCTGAACAGGGCACGCTTCGATAAAGTCCGCCCGGAGTTGAACGATCGGCTCGACCGGATCGCTGACGCCATTTTCGAGTTTTATTCAGAGCGCCTGTGAGGGAGGCCGCCTGATGGATTCAAGGTCGGAGCAAATGCGACACGTGGTCTTATGATGCCGCGCGGCAAAGCAGGCATAATACCGCTCGCCTCCGACGGGGGGCGCTCCCACTTCAGATCCGGTCATCCCTTTGAACGAACTCCCTATGTCCCGCGCTTTACGCCCCTCGGCCTGTCCGGGGCTGCTGCGTATCGTCCAGGCCAGAGACGGCGGTATCTGCCGGATAAAACTGGCGGGCGGCACCCTCACTTCCGAGCAGGCCAATGCTGTCGCCGAAGGTGCGCAGCGTTATGCCGGCTCAGTGATCGAGGCCACTAACCGGGCCAACCTGCAGATTCGCGGCATCGTCAAAGAGCAGGAAGCGTTGATCGAAAGTCTGCTCGCCGCAGGCCTTGGCCCTTCGCATGCGGCGGGCGACGATGTACGTAATCTGATGCTGAGCCCGAGCGCGGGTATCGATCGGCAGATGCTGTTCGACACGCGTGAATTGGCCGCACAGATCCTCGCCACCCTGCAAGGGCAAGAACGCTTTCACGACCTCAGCGCCAAATTCGCCGTGCAACTGGATGGCGGTGAACGCCTGGCGATGCTCGAACACCCCCACGATCTGTGGTTGTCCGCGGTCGAGCGAGAGGGCGAGCGATGGCTGGCTTTCGGTCTGGCGGGATGCCCCACCGATCAACCGGCCGGTCGTGTTCCACTGGAAGATGGCCACGCGCTGGTGGTCGCCGTGCTGGAGCTTTTCCTGGAACTGGCGGGACCTGAACACACGCGGATGCGCCACTTGCTGGTCGACGTCCCTCAAGCCGAATTTCTCGCTCGCCTCGCCGAGCGACTGCCTTTCCAGCCCGTTAGCATCTGGCAACGTTCAGTCAGTAACGAGGTGCTGCACATTGGCGCGCACCCGCAGGCGCAAGCCGGTCATGTCTATGTCGGGGGCGTGCCGCCTCTCGGACGACTCGATAGCACCATGCTTCGGGGCGCCGCTCGACTGGCGCAGGAATACGGCGATGCAACGCTGCGGTTCACGCCATGGCAAAGCCTGTTGTTGCCGAACATTCACCACGACAACGCCGATGAAGTCATCCGCCGCCTGCACGCGTTGGGCCTGGTCTGCGATGCCGGTCAGGCCTTGTCGCGGTTGATTGCCTGCACTGGTTCGACGGGCTGCGCCAAGGGCCTGGCCGATACCAAGCAGGACGCTCTGCAACTGGCCGCATTGCTGCAACGCCATGGTCAGCTGCTGAGCGTGCATCTGAGCGGTTGCCCGCGTTCCTGTGCCGCCGCGCACAGTGCGCCGGTCACTTTGCTGGCCGTCACCCCCGGTCATTACGACCTCTATTTTCGCGAAGCGGGGCAGCCGGGTTTCGGCGCCCTGCACGCACGCAACCTTACTATTGAAGCGGTCGACGCCTTGCTCGACGCCCGCTCACGGAGCCCCCTTGATGCTTGATTACATCCGCGACGGTCAGGAGATCTATCGCAACTCCTTCGCGATCATTCGTGCCGAGGCCAACCTCGAGCGAATCCCGGCCGATCTGGAAAAACTCGCGGTGCGGGTGATACACGCCTGCGGCATGGTCGATGCGATTGACGGCCTGCAATTTTCGGAAGGCGCGGGCAAGGCCGGGCGCGATGCTTTGGCCGCCGGTGCACCGATCCTGTGTGATGCGCGGATGGTCTCCGAAGGCGTGACCCGCACGCGTTTGCCGGCGAACAATGAAGTCATCTGCACCCTGCGCGATGAAAGCGTTCCGGAGCTTGCCCGTGAACTGGGCAACACCCGTTCCGCCGCCGCGCTGGAACTGTGGCGCCCGCACCTGGAAGGTAGCGTGGTGGTGATTGGCAACGCGCCGACCGCACTGTTTTATCTGCTGGAAATGCTCGACGCCGGGGCGCCGAAACCGGCGCTGATCCTTGGCTTCCCTGTGGGCTTCGTCGGTGCCGCCGAATCCAAGGCCGCACTCGCCGCCGACAGTCGCGGTGTGCCGTTTGTCATCATGCAAGGCCGGCTGGGCGGTAGCGCCATGGCAGCCGCCGCCGTCAATGCCCTCGCCACGGAGATCGAATGATGCAGCAACCTGGACGTTTGATCGGCCTCGGCGTCGGCCCCGGTGATCCGGAACTGATTACCGTCAAGGCCCTGCGCCTGCTGCGCGAATCGCCGGTGGTGGCGTACTTCGTTGCCAAGGGCAAAAAGGGCAACGCCTTCGGCATCATCGAAGCGCATTTGCAGGACGCTCAGACCCTGCTGCCGCTGGTGTATCCGGTGACCACCGAAGCCTTGCCGGCACCGCTGTCCTATGAAGAGGTGATCAGCGATTTCTACGATGCGGCCGGCGAAGAACTCGCCGCGCACCTGGATGCGGGCCGAGACGTGGCGGTGATCTGCGAAGGCGATCCGTTCTTCTACGGTTCCTACATGTACCTGCACGATCGTCTGGCCGAGCGATATGAGGCCGAAGTCGTGCCCGGTGTCTGTTCGATGCTCGGCGGCGCTTCGGTACTTGGCGCGCCGTTGGTGTATCGCAATCAAAGCCTGTCGGTGCTGTCCGGCGTGTTGCCGCACGACGACCTCAAGCGGCGTCTCGCCGATGCTGATGCGGCGGTGATTATGAAGCTGGGGCGCAACTTTCCCAAAGTCCGTCAGGTGCTGGAAGAACTCGGGTTGGCAGAACGTGCGTTGTACGTAGAGCGCGCGACCATGGCCAATCAGAAAATCGTGCCGCTGGATCAGGTCGAGCCAATGTCCTCGCCGTACTTCTCGCTGATCATCGTTCCAGGTGAAAGGTGGCAAGGCTGATGACTCGTCCAGTTCCGGCGATTGTCATTCTCGGCAATGGCAGCCTCTCGACCGCACGCAAGATTCAGCAGGTGTACCCGGGCGCCTTGATCCACGGTCTGGCCGAGCGGGTCGAGGGCGCGGACCGCATCTATCACGAGTTCGGCGCGACCCTGCGTGAGTTCTATCAGCAGGACACGCCGATCATTGCCCTGTGCGCCGCTGGCATCGTGATTCGCACCCTGGCGCCGTTGCTGCTGGAAAAGGGCGCCGAACCACCGGTGCTGGCCGTTGCTGAAGACGGCAGCGCAGTGGTGCCGTTGCTGGGCGGTCTGGGCGGCGTGAACGTGCTGGCGCGAGAAATTGCGGCTGCACTGGACGTCGCGGCGGCGATCACCACCAGTGGCGAATTGCGCTTCGGCACCTGCCTGCTCAATCCACCCAGCGGTTATGCCCTGGGCGATCTGGAACTGGGCAAGCGCTTCGTTTCCGATTTGCTGGCCGGTGAAACGGTGCGCATCGAAGGCGCGGCCCCGTGGTTGGCGCAGGCGCAGTTGCCCGAGGACCCGCAGGCGCGGCTGGCCGTTCACGTCGGTCATGCCGAGCGTGCGCCGGCGGCCAACGAGCTGTTGATCTATCCGCGCAACGTGTTGGTGGCCGTCGGTACCGGCGTGGCTGATTTGCCGAGTGCGATTCGCGAGGCGTTGCATCAGGCAAAAATCGCCCTGCAATCGGTGGCCTGTCTGCTGGCCGCCGATAGCGAAATGTCGAGTGCGGCGCTGCGTGAAGCGGCGCTTGAGCTGGGTGTGCCGCTGCGTTTTGGCAACGATGTCGGCGCAGTCAGTGAGCTGGCACGCAACGCCCTCGGTCAGTCTGTGAAGATCTTCGGCGACGACACCCTTGCTATCGCAGTGGCCGAGCAACCTCTGGACCCATTGTCGATCGGGCGTCCTCGCGGTCGTCTGGCGGTGATCGGTCTTGGCCCTGGTGCTGCCGAGCTGATGGTGCCGGCGGTCAAGGCCGAACTGGCGCGCGCCAATGATGTGCTCGGTTACGAAACCTATGTGCGCATGGCCGGCCCGTTCCGTGCGGATCAAGTCATGCATTGCACCGACAACCGCGAAGAGATGCAGCGTGCGCGCCACGCATTTGAACTGGCGGCGCAAGGACGGTCGGTGGTGGTGGTTTCTTCCGGTGATCCGGGAGTGTTCGCCATGGCGGCTGCGGTGCTCGAAGCACTTCACGAGTCCAGCGATGCCGCGTGGCACAACGTCGATCTGGAAATTCTGCCGGGGGTTTCTGCTTCACTGGCGACGGCTGCTCAGGCCGGTGCGCCGCTGGGGCATGACTTCTGTGTGCTGTCGCTGTCGGACAACCTCAAGCCTTGGGAGATCATCGAGAAGCGTCTGGACCTTGCATCACAGGCCGACCTCGCCCTGGCGTTCTACAACCCGATTTCACGGTCCCGTCCATGGCAACTTGGCCGGGCGCTGGAGATCGTCGCGCGATACCGCACACCTGCGACGCCGGTGGTGTTGGGGCGTGACATCGGTCGCCCAGGACAGACACTGCGAGTGACGACGCTTGGCCAGTTGACCCCGGACCAGGTGGATATGCGCACCATGGTCCTGGTGGGTTCGTCTACGACCTGCGTGTTTTCGCGTATGGGGGGTGGTGACTGGGTGTACACGCCGCGTTGGTATGGAGAAAAGCCTGCCACCTGAAGCGTTGCGCTTCGCTAAAAAAAGCCACGGCCGGGTTTGCACTCGATTTGCCGTGGCTTTTTCTTTGCGCTGTCGTAAAAAACATTCGCCGTAGGGTGTAGGTTAATTCCTGAATGAATAGAGGGTATTTATCTTCTAGCGCTTTTGGTGAGTCGGATTATTTACCTTTCTGCGTAAGTTGAGTTCTTGTTTTTTAATGGGGCGTGCAGGCGTGTGCGGATCTATTGGGTTTTACTGTTATTTGGTTTTTATTGATTTGTTGTAATTAATTATGGTTCGTTACATCTCGATATTTTCAGGTTGTTTTGTTGTTTTTTTATAAGTTCGGGCGCTGTTGAATCTGTCGGGTGGGTGCGATAGTTTTTCGACGGAGCCAGTTCGGCTTTTATATATATTTGAATTTAAGGTTTATAAGATGAATAAAATGAATGAAGCAGAAGCCAGTTTATATTTCGATCAATGTCTTGAGCAATGTCGAGTCAAACTTGAACTTGCCGGTCCGAAAATCCAGGCGCGCTCTGCAGTAAAGTTGCCGATTGATCGGGATGAATTGAATGCCGCCATCATGGGCAGTGGCATCGTTGGTTTTCTGGAGGGGATGTCGAGGCGTAACAAACGCATTGTAAAAAACACCTACGCCTATGCCGATATTGCCTCAAAACTTCTATTTCCGGGGAAGGCAGAGAAGGTTGCTCGCTACGAGTGCTTTAAAAAATTGCTGTTTGCCACGGGCTGGACTGAGTATCACAGTGCGTTCACTCAGTACAAGTCAAGTACTGCCAAGTTGACGATGGATAATGTTGCGCTGGATATTGTTTATTCTGTCGCCGGTGGCGTTGCGGGTTCTGCTGGGGGCGCGTTGAAAGTTGTAGCGGAAAAAACCATTGAGGCGCTGAAAAAGCAACCTGATGCGGTCAAGCTATTTGAACGTCATGCTGTCGAATCCAGTGGTGCGAACTTCTGTGTGTCTGTGTGCAAACAAGACGAAGACGCTGAAGTTACGATGGCCGTAGGCACAGTGCGTTACGACTCATCGGTCAACAATACCAAAGTTATTTTTGTCGAATGGAACAGCTCTGACGTTGAGATGTATCAAGGTAAAGCGCTCTTTACCATTCATGAGGAGGACTTGCGCAAAGAGGCTGAGTGCATCAAATACCTCGACGATCTTCGCGAGGCTGTGTTCATGGAGTTTTCGCCTGTTTAAAAGAACCGGGTTGCCAGAGGCATCAAGCCTCTGGCATTCCATCGTCCTACGGCACCAGATACCCTTTCACACCGGTGAAAATGATCTGCGCCGCCAGTGCACACACAAACAACCCCATCAGGCGACTGACAATCTGCAAGCCCTGGTCGCCGAGAATGCGTTCGATGCGGTTCGACAGGTAAAGCACCACACCGACGGTAAAGCTGGCCAGGGCAATGCTGAGGATGGCGGTGAGCTTGTCATCCCAGTGGGGCTGGCTCACGCCCATCACCAGCAAGGCGCCGATGGTGCCGGGGCCGACGGTCAGGGGGATGGTCAGCGGGACGATGGTGACGTCCTGCTGCACGTTATCGGTCTGGACCGCCGACTTGCCTTGGGCCATGCCCAGTGCCGAGATAAACAGTACGCTGCCGGCACCGATGCGGAACGCATCCACGGTAATGCCGAAAACACTGAAAATGTACCGTCCGAACAAGTACAGCAAGACACTGGAAATCAGTGTGGCCGTTGCCACTTTCCAGGCCAGCCGCCGTTGTTCCTTGCGCGAATAACCGCGGGTCAGGCTGATGAAACAGGACAACACGAAGAACGGGCTGTAGAGCACCAGCATCTTCAGGTAAACGCTGAACAACACGTGGAGCATGATGCAGGCTCACTGGCGAGAGAAGTCGTGGGGGAGTCTATCAGGCGTTGCAGGGTCTGTCGGCTCAGGACGGTTGTGTTGCCGTCCGTTGCTGCTGATCGCGCTGGGCAACCCAATGTTCGATCAGCTCGCGCAACTGCGACAGCTCGACCGGTTTGGCCATGTGGCCGTCCATGCCAGCCTGACGTGCGCGCTCTTTATGCTCGGCGAGGATGTGTGCGGTCAATGCCACCACGGGGGTGCGAATCCGCTGGTTGCCAACTTCCCAGGCACGCAATTGCTGGGTGGCCGAGAAACCGTCGAGGATCGGCATTTCACAATCCATCAGCACCAGGTCGTAACGTTGGGCTTTCATTGCCTGCAAGGCTTCTTCGCCATTGCTGGCGGTGTCCGGTTGCAGGTTGAGTTTGCCCAGCATGCCGCGAATCACCTTGGTCGAGATGCTGTTGTCTTCGGCCACCAGAATGCGGAAGTCGCTGGGAACCTTGACCGGCAGGGTCGGGCCGGTGGATGGGAACTGCGATACCGCGAGGCCCTTGTTGCGTTGATTCAGTTCATCCGCCAGCGTGGTCTTCAGGGTGTAGCCGGCCACCGGTTTGGCGAGGATGCGTTTGATCCCGGAGTTGCGCGCGATGATCTTGCTCGGCGCATTACTGATGCCCGTGAGCATGATCAGCAGGATGTCGTGGTTCAGGCTCGGGTCTTCCTTGATCTTGGCCGCCAGTTGCATGCCGGTCATGCCGGGCATGTTCTGGTCCAGCAGGACCACATCGAAGTAATCGCGCAGGTGAGCCTTGGTGCGAAGCAGCGCCAGGGCTTCCTTGCCGGACGGCACCGCACTGACATTCAGGCCCCAGGCACTGCACTGCTGCACCAGTACCTTGCGGCAAGTGTCGTTGTCGTCCACCACCAATACCCGTGCGCCCTGCAGCGGGCCATCGAGGTCGGACGTCGGGTGTTCGAGGCGGTCGGGGTCCAGCGGCAAGGTCAGCCATAAGGTGCTGCCCTGGCTGGCGCCGCTCTTGATGCCGAACTCCCCTTGCATCAGGCGAATCAACTGACGGGCGATCACCAGCCCCAGGTTGCCGCCCAGGCGGGTGGTCGAGAGGAAGTTCTTGCTGTGCAGTTCGGCGTGCATCAGCGCGTCGCGTTCTTCGGCATCCATCGGCTCGCCGCTGTCTTGTACGGCAATGCGCAAACGCGGTTTGGCCGTGCGCTCGTCGAGGGCGACGACAATCAGGATCTCGCCTTCGTCGGTTTTCTTCAGGGCGTTTTCCAGCAGGCTCAGCAGCGTCTGGCGCAGGCGCGTCGGGTCACCGCTGATGACCCGCGGCACTTGTGGCTGGATAAAACTGATCAGCTCGACGTTCTGCTGTTCGGCCTTGGCGCGGAAGATACTCAGGCAGTCTTCGATCAGCGCATTGAGATCGAACTGCACATCGTCGAGCTCGATCTGCCCGGATTCGAGCTTGGAGATGTCGAGAATCTCGTTGATCAGGGTCAGCAGTTCGTTGCCGGCGCTGTGAATGGTTTGCACATAATCGCGCTGCTTGACCGAGAGTGGCGTGCCCAACAACAGTTCGGTCATGCCCAGTACGCCATTCATCGGGGTACGGATTTCATGACTGATCTTCGCCAGGAATTCGGCCTTGGCATTGATCTCGGCGTTGCTGGCGGCCAGATCGCGGCTGACGCTGAAACGGTCTTCGGTGATGCTGCGCTGGCGTTCGCTCAGGGCAATGCTCATCAACAGGCCGCTGATGCAAATGAACACCAGCAGGGCAATGATCAGGCCTTGCGGTTCTACCAGCGTCAGGCCCAGCAGCGCCGGCAGGATAATCAGCGTGCCGACGTTGAACACCACCATGGCGGCCACGAACAGTCGGGCCGGGCGATAGCCTTTTTGCCAGTGCCAGGCGCTGACGAACAACATGGTGAGGCCCGCGAGGGCGACCAGCGCGTAGGTGATGATGTTCAGCGGCAGCGTGTTGACGAACAACAGCAGCAGACCGCAAGCCACAATGAACAGGATGTCGCCCAGCAGCAGCTTGTTCAGCGGGTGCGGGCCGAGCGGGGCGAAGAAACGGTAGGCGAACATCAGCCCGCACGGTGCGGTCAGCAGCAGGGCGAGGTAAGCGCCCGGGGTTTGCACCGCATGCCAGTCCGACAGCCATGGGCCCGCGAGATTCAGCAGCAGCGCCAGGCTGATCATCAGCAGCGCTTCACAACCTGCCAGCCACAGGCTGCTGCGCGAGCGGGTGTAAGCGTAACGGATCAGGTTGTGCAGGATCAGCATCCCGATGCAGCCGAACAGCAGACCGTAAATCAGCGTCTGGCTCTGATTGGCTGCGGTCATGATTGCCGATTGCAGGGTGATGTAAGGCCGCATCTGGTGGTCGGACACCAGGCGCAGGTAGACGTCGAGGGGTTTGTCGCTTTGCGGCAACGGCAACATGAAGTCGCTGTTGGGTAACGGCCGTTCTGCCTGAGGCTGTTCGGTGCCGGTGTTCAATTGCTCGATCAGCTTGTCGCCGTCCAGCACATAAAGATTGAGGTGCGACAGGTCGGGAGCGAACACCCGCAGCAACTGCTCATGCTTGCCGGGTGCGAGCCTGAAGCGTAGCCAGAGTGCGCCACCGGGCTCGGCCGCGGTGAGGCGTTCGAGTTCGATGGGGCTGAATTGATTGGTGAAACGAGCGGAACGGATGTCGCTGAGTTGCAGGTCGCCCTGTTCGTCAAGCAATAGCGCCCAGCCACTGCCTTGCGCGGCCTGGGCCGAAAGCATGCAGAGCAGCGTCAGCAGCGTGACTGTGAAACCTATGGCAATCCTGAGCCAGCGCACGGCGAAATCCCTTCGTAGGTTGATGCCAGAATATAACTATGCGCGGCGCCGGAATAGTCCGGCAAGGGCCTGAATCCCAAGCCCTGCCGAATGGATCGCTTATTCCTGATTTTCGCCACGCTCACGGGCAATGGCACGGTAGCCAATGTCCTTGCGATAGAAGCAGCCTTCCCAGTCAATCTTCGCGGCCAGCTTGTAAGCCTGCTGCTGGGCAGCGTCGACGCTGGCACCCATGGCAGTGGCGCAAAGCACCCGACCGCCGGCCGTCACCACTTGACCGTCCTTGAGCGCAGTACCGGCGTGGAAGACTTTGCCTTCCAGCGCTGCGGCTGCATCCAGACCGTTGATGGCGACGCCTTTAGCGTAGTCGCCAGGATAGCCGCCTGCCGCCAAAACAATACCGACGCTCGGACGTGGATCCCATTGGGCTTCGACCTTGTCCAGCGCTTGCGCCAGGGCCGCCTCGACCAGCAACACCAGGCTCGACTGCAAGCGCAGCATAACCGGTTGGGTCTCAGGGTCGCCGAAACGGCAGTTGAATTCGATGACTTTTGGGTTACCAGCCTTGTCGATCATCAGGCCAGCGTAGAGGAAGCCCGTGTAAACATTGCCTTCCTCGGCCATGCCGCGCACGGTCGGCCAGATCACCAGGTCCATGACGCGCTTGTGCACTTCGCTGGTGACGACTGGTGCAGGGGAGTAAGCACCCATGCCGCCAGTGTTCGGGCCGGTATCGCCGTCGCCGACGCGTTTGTGGTCCTGGCTGGTGGCCATCGGCAGGACGTTCTTGCCGTCGACCATGACGATGAAGCTGGCTTCTTCGCCGTCCAGGAATTCTTCGATGACCACGCGCGAACCGGCTTCGCCAAACGCGTTACCCGCGAGCATGTCGCGCACGGCGTCTTCGGCTTCGGCCAGTG
Organism: Pseudomonas sp. BF-RE-21; assembly: GCF_019947305.1. NCBI lineage: Bacteria > Pseudomonadati > Pseudomonadota > Gammaproteobacteria > Pseudomonadales > Pseudomonadaceae > Pseudomonas > Pseudomonas sp. BF-RE-21. Next base: position 53,665 of record NZ_JAGYGF010000015.1, read on the forward strand.
TCATGGCAACGATCACGCCTTTACCGGCGGCCAGGCCATCGGCCTTGATCACGATCGGTGCGCCTTTTTCACGCAGATAAGCCAGGGCTGGCTCGATCTCGGTGAAGTTCTGGTAGTCGGCGGTCGGGATCTTGTGGCGTGCCAGGAAATCCTTGGTGAAGGCTTTCGAACCTTCCAGCTGCGCGGCGCCAGCGGTCGGACCGAAGCAGTCCAGGCCACGGGAGCGGAACAGGTCGACGACGCCGGCAACCAGCGGCACTTCCGGACCGACGATGGTCAGGGAAACGTTTTTCTCGGCGAAGTCGGCGAGTTGCTCCAGTGCGAGCACATCGATAGCGACGTTTTCGCACTTGGCTTCAATGGCGGTGCCGGCGTTGCCCGGAGCCACGAAAACTTTCTGCACGCGCGGATCCTGAGCCACTTTCCAGGCCAGGGCGTGTTCACGGCCACCGCTGCCAATGATCAAAACATTCATTTCAAAAACCTCGGATGACGCTAATTCTGTTGAGTAGCCTGAGCTGTCTGGCTAACGGTGCGCGGCATTAGCTGCTGCGCTGACCCTGTAGGAGCGAGGCTTGCCCGCGAAGGCATCACCTCGGTATTGCAGTTGCACCGCGGCGTTCTCTTCGCGGGCAAGCCTCGCTCCAACAAGAGCTGGATCAGTGACGGAAGTGGCGCATGCCGGTGAACACCATGGCGATGCCGGCTTCATCAGCTGCTGCAATCACTTCGTTGTCACGCATCGAACCGCCTGGCTGGATCACCGCAGTGATGCCGACCTTGGCCGCGTTGTCCAGGCCGTCGCGGAACGGGAAGAACGCGTCGGATGCCATGACCGAACCCGCCACCTGCAAGCCGGCATGTTCAGCCTTGATCGCGGCAATGCGCGCGGAGTTCACGCGGCTCATCTGGCCAGCGCCGACACCGATGGTCTGGCGGTTCTTGGCGTAGACGATGGCGTTGGACTTGACGTACTTGGCGACTTTCCAGGCGAAGATCAGGTCGTGGATTTCCTGTTCGGTCGGTGCACGCTTGGTCACGACTTTCAGGTCATCGGCGCTGATCATGCCGATGTCGCGGCTCTGCACCAGCAGGCCACCGTTGACGCGTTTGTAGTCCCAGGCAGCCGCGCGGTCAGCCGACCACTCGCCGCAGGCCAGCAGGCGCACGTTGGCTTTTGCCGCGACGATGGCGCGGGCTTCTTCGCTGACGCTCGGGGCAATGATCACTTCGACGAACTGACGCTCGACGATCGCCTTGGCGGTCTCGGCATCCAGCTCGCGGTTGAAGGCGATGATGCCGCCGAACGCGGATTCAGTGTCGGTGGCGTAGGCCAGTTCGTAGGCCTGACGGATGCCGCCTTCGGCGTCCGGGCTCACGGCAACACCACACGGGTTGGCGTGCTTGACGATCACGCAGGCCGGCTTGACGAAGCTCTTCACACATTCCAGCGCGGCGTCGGTGTCGGCCACGTTGTTGTAGGACAGCTCCTTGCCTTGCAGTTGGGTCGCGGTGGCGATACCGACTTCGGCAGGCTTGGCTTCAACGTAGAACGCCGCGCTCTGGTGTGGGTTCTCGCCGTAGCGCATTTCCTGAGCCTTGATGAACTGGCTGTTGAAGGTGCGCGGGAACTCGCTGCGACCGGAGGTCGAGAGGGTGTCAGCGGCCTGGTTCACGGTGCCCATGTAGTTGGCGATCATGCCGTCGTAGGCAGCGGTGTGTTCGAAGGCCTTGAGCATCAGGTCGAAACGCTGAGCGTAGGTCAGGCCGCCGGCCTTCAGGCTTTCCAGCACGTTGGCGTAGTCGCTGGCATTCACCACGATGGCCACGTCTTTATGGTTTTTTGCCGCGGAACGGACCATGGTCGGGCCGCCGATGTCGATGTTCTCGATGGCGGTCGGCAGGTCACAGCCTGGCTTGTTGATGGTGGCTTCGAACGGGTACAGGTTGACGGCCACCAGATCGATCGGCTTGATGCCGTGTTCGTTCATGATCGCGTCGTCGATACCACGACGACCGAGGATCCCGCCGTGGATTTTCGGGTGCAGGGTTTTCACCCGACCGTCCATCATTTCTGCGAAACCGGTGTAATCCGCGACTTCCACTGCGGCAACGCCGTTGTCTCGCAGCAGCTTGAACGTTCCGCCGGTGGAGAGGATCTCGACGCCCAGGGCTTCAAGCTCTTTGGCGAATTCGAGGATCCCGGTCTTGTCGGAAACGCTGATCAAGGCGCGGCGGATCGGCAGGCGGGTAGTCTGGTCGGTCATTTCAATTTCCATCAAAAGCAAAGGAGTCAGCAAAAAAGGCGACCGTTTTTACGCGGGCGCCTTTCTGGTTTGATTGAATGCTTACAGCAAATCGTACTGCTTGAGTTTCTTGCGCAGGGTGCCTCGGTTCAGCCCGAGCAGCTCGCTGGCCTTGGTCTGGTTACCCTTGACGTAGTTCATCACGCACTCGAGCAGGGGCGCCTCGACTTCGGAGAGCACCAGGTTGTACACATCCGTGACGGCAGCGCCCTCAAGGTGGGCGAAATAATTGTGCAGCGCCTTCTCGACACTCCCGCGAAGGGTCTGGCCTTCTTCGCTCGGCGTATTGAGGTGCTGTTTCAAATTCACGTTGTCGCTCACGGGTGTTGTTCCACTCACTAAAGTCTCGGTCATCATCGTCATGCGGCCACCTCTTCTCCGTCCCCTGTCAGGCTCTTGTAACGTTCGGCGAAGAAGCCCTGAACGTTGGCGCATTGTGCTTCCGTATCTTCCAAACGATTGAAGTGGGCGCGAAACTCCCTGGCGCCCGGCAAGGTTGCGAGATACCAGCCCACATGCTTCCGAGCGATCCGGACACCCATGACATCTCCATAGAAGACGTGCAGTGCGGCCAGATGCTCTAGCAGAATGCGTTCCACCTCGATCAGGTCCAGCGCCGGGAGTTTCTCGCCGGTACGCAGGAAATGGTCGATCTCGCGAAAAATCCATGGCCGCCCCTGGGCAGCCCGTCCAACCAACAGTCCATCGGCACCGGTCGCGTCGAGCACGTAGCGGGCCTTTTCCGGCGAATCGATGTCGCCATTGGCGAAGACCGGCATCGACACCGCCTGCTTGATCGCGGCAATGGTGTCGTACTCGGCTTCACCGGTGTACAGATCGGCACGGGTGCGGCCATGGACCGCCAACGCCGTAATGCCTGCCTGCTCGGCGATCTTCGCCACCGTCAGACCGTTCTTGTTGTCCCGGTCCCAGCCGGTACGGATCTTCAAGGTAACCGGCACATCAACCGCAGCCACCACGGCCTGCAAGATCTCGGTCACCAGTGCTTCATCCTTCAACAATGCGGAACCGGCGGCCTTGTTGCAGACCTTCTTTGCCGGACAGCCCATGTTGATATCAATAATCTGTGCGCCCAGTTCGACGTTGGCCCTGGCCGCATCCGCCAGCATCTGTGCATCACCACCGGCGATCTGCACCGAGCGTGGCTCGGGATCACCTTCGTGGATCATGCGCATGCGCGATTTGCGGGTGTTCCACAAACTCATGTCGCTGGTGACCATTTCCGAGACTACAAGTCCTGCGCCCAGTCGCTTGCACAGCTGACGAAAGGGTTGGTCGGTGACACCCGCCATAGGGGCGAGAATCAAGCCGTTGTGCAATGTGTATGGACCGATGCGTACCGCCGACATAGGACTTTCCAGTTGTGGGGCCGGATCATGAGAGTTCGAAAAAGGGTTGGCATGATACCCGCTCTCGATGACTGGATAAAGGCTGAATTGAACAAAATCTGAACAGTTATTCTGTTATTGCCAGCAGTTTGGTATGAGCGGTCTCTGCCAGAAATGTGCCGTCAAACCCGTAACACTGAAGCGTTTCACTCGGGTGAGTGAAAGCTCAGGCTGTAGTTCACGGCTTTGGCGCCTGGGTCGAGGATGTCCAGGGCGATGTGGATCGGCGTTTGCGGCGGCATTTCCGCCATGCCTTCGAGATCGCCGTTGAGGTACTCGCCAGGCTTGAAGCGGCGGCTGGCGATCAGGTGACCGTTGAGGTCGGCAAAGCGCAGCTCCAGCAACGGGAACGGCTGGGAGAAGGGCGCGCGGTTGTAGATGATCGCGTCGACCACCAGCGCGCCATTGAATTCCGGATGGCTGCGTACCACCAGGTTGCTGCTCTTGATTTTCGCGATGTCGACTTTTGACGGCACGGTGCAGCCGATTTGCGGGCAGAACTGCTGGAACCACGGACGGTACTGATCCTGACGAGCCAGTTCGTCAAAATGGTAAGCGATGTATTGACCCGCGAGTGCGCCAGCGCCGAGCAGGATCAGCAGCAACCAGAAAAACCGTCGGCCCCAGGGCGAGCGGCGTTTTTGCCAGTCAAGTTGCAACGGGTCATCGGTCAGGTCTTGCAGCACCTCGGCACGTACGCCCGGTTCGCTGCGTTCACGGCGTTTGCGCAGCGGCTCGATCGAAGGCAGGTCGTCGTCGATATCGTCACTGGCGTCGGTCGCTGACAGGCGTTCGTGATGGAGCGGGGCGTCGAGTGGATCGTTCAGGCGCAGTTGCGGCGGCAGAGGCTCGTCGTCCAGTTCCACGGGTTCCAGGGACAGCGAGGGCTCGGTGCGCGAAGGTTTGCTCGGCTCGATCGCCGGCTCCGGCGTGAGGGGGACTTCGGCAGCTTCTGCCGCTTCCGCCGCTTCGGCGCGATCGGCAGCGGATTCGCTGAACAGGCTGTCGGACCACGGCTCTTCGTCGTGCTCGGCGCTATCGCGGCGGGCGCTCAGGCTGTCTTCGCGGTGGCGGCCGAATTCGGTGGTCGGCTGGATTTCCCGCTGTTCCAGTCGAGCGAGTTCTTCATCCAGGTCCAGGCTGTCCAGGTCCAGTTCGGCGGCAGTCCACTGCTTCTGGCTGATGGCCCGAGGTTCTGGCTCGGCTGTCTCGACGATGGCCGGAGCCGCCGGGGGGATCACTTCCTTGCCTGCCTGCTCAAGCAGTTGCTTGGCGGCGTTGAACACCTGCAGGCACGAGCCGCAACGAACCACTCCACGGGCCACGCTCAACTGAGCATGGCTGACGCGGAAGCTGGTTTGGCAATGCGGGCACTGGGTGACGAAGCTGTCGGTCATGCGGCGATCCGGATTATGCAGGCGCTCATTCTAGCGCCGACGGCCAGTGATGCGCACCCAGCCATCGCGATTGGCGATCGGGTCCAGATCGAAGTCCTGCGCGTAGGCGGCGGCTACTTCATCACCTTGCTCGGCGAGGATGCCCGACAGCGCCAGGCGACCACCCGGCTTGACCAGGCTCGACAGTTGCGGTGCGAGGGAGACCAGCGGGCCTGCGAGGATGTTGGCCACCAGCACGTCGGCCTTAACCTGTGGCAGATCTTCCGGCAGATACAGCGGGAAGAGCGCATCGGCGATGTTGTTGCGACCGGCGTTGTCGCGCGAGGCTTCCAGCGCCTGCACGTCGATGTCAGTGCCGACGGCTTCCTTGGCGCCGAGCAGCAGGGCGGCAATCGCCAGGATCCCCGAGCCGCAACCGAAGTCCAGCACGTTGCAGTCTTTCAGGTCCTGACCGTCGAGCCATTCCAGGCACAGCGCGGTGGTCGGGTGCGTGCCGGTGCCGAACGCGAGGCCCGGGTCCAGCAGAATGTTCACGGCGTCGGGTTCAGGCGCGGCGTGCCAGCTCGGCACGATCCACAGGCGTTGGCCGAAGCGCATTGGCTGGAAATCGTCCATCCAGCTGCGTTCCCAGTCCTGGTCTTCGATGACTTCGCTGTGATGCTCGGGCAGCGGGCTGCCGGTCAGCAGCTCCAGATGCGCCAGGACCGAAGCGGCTTCGGTGCCGCCTTCGAACAGGGCCAGCAGGTGCGTGTGCGACCACAGCGGGGTGGTGTTGAGTTCCGGTTCGAAGATCGGCTGGTCTTCGGCGTCCATGAAAGTCACCGACACGGCGCCCACTTCAAGGAAAGCGTCTTCGTAGGTTTCGGCTTGTTCTGGGCTGATGGCGAGACGGACTTGCAGCCAAGGCATGGCGGGCACCTTTGAAAAATATTGATTGCAGCCTAGCGGGCTGCGAGAAGCGCGCAAGTTTACGCGAGCGCGAGGCAGAAGACGACAAGGTCGACATATGCGTGTTCTTCGTAGGAGCGAGCGGTGCGACGATTCGACTTGCCCGCGAACCAGGCGCCGCGGTATGTCTGTAAGACTGATGCGCGCCCTTCGCGGGCAAGCCTCGCTCCTACAGAAAGATATGAAACCTTCAGAAACAACAAAGCCGCCCGAAGGCGGCTTTGTTGATCAGGCTAAAAGCTTAGTGCTTTTCGCCAGCCAGCTTGTGTTCCAGGTAGTGAATGTTCACACCACCTTTGCAGAAGCCTTCATCGCGGGTCAGGTCGCGGTGCAACGGGATGTTGGTCTTGATCCCGTCGACAACGATTTCGTCCAGCGCATTGCGCATGCGCGCCATGGCTTCGTCACGGGTTGCGCCGTAGGTGATCAGCTTGCCGATCAACGAATCGTAGTTCGGCGGAACGGCATAACCGCTGTACAGGTGCGAATCGACGCGAACGCCGTTGCCGCCTGGAGCGTGGAAATGCTTGACCGTGCCTGGGCTTGGCATGAAGGTTTTCGGGTCTTCGGCGTTGATCCGGCATTCCAGCGCGTGACCGCGGATGACTACGTCATCCTGGGTGAACGACAGCTTGTTGCCGGCGGCGATGCTGAGCATCTCCTTGACGATGTCGATACCAGTGACCATTTCCGAAACCGGGTGCTCTACCTGGACACGAGTGTTCATCTCGATGAAGTAGAAGTGACCGTTTTCGTAAAGGAACTCAAAGGTGCCGGCGCCGCGGTAGCCGATGTCGATGCACGCCTTGACGCAGCGAGCGAGGACTTCCTGGCGTGCTTTCTCGTCGATGCCCGGTGCCGGCGCTTCTTCGAGAACCTTCTGGTGACGACGTTGCAGCGAGCAATCGCGGTCGCCCAGATGAATGGCGTGGCCCTGGCCGTCGGAAAGTACCTGAACTTCCACGTGACGTGGGTTGGTCAGGAATTTTTCCAGATAGACCATCGGGTTGCCGAACGCCGCGCCTGCTTCGGAGCGGGTCAGTTTCGCCGAAGAGATCAGGTCTTCTTCGCTATGCACAACGCGCATGCCGCGACCACCACCGCCGCCAGCGGCTTTGATGATCACCGGGTAACCGACTTCGCGACCGATGCGCAGAGCGGTTTCTTCGTCTTCCGGCAGCGGGCCGTCAGAGCCCGGAACGGTTGGAACGCCAGCAGCGATCATCGCGTGCTTGGCCGATACCTTGTCGCCCATCAGGCGAATGGTCTCGGCTTTCGGACCAATGAAAGCGAAGCCGGAGTTCTCGACCTGCTCAGCGAAATCAGCGTTTTCCGCAAGGAAACCGTAGCCTGGGTGAATGGCGGTGGCGCCGGTCACTTCAGCCGCGGCGATGATTGCCGGGATGTGCAGGTAAGAGTGGGCGGCCGAGGCCGGACCGATGCAGACGGATTCGTCTGCCAGGCCCAGGTGCATCAGCTCTTTGTCGGCCTTGGAGTAAACGGCGACGGTCTTGATGCCCATCTCTTTGCAGGCACGCAGAATCCGCAGTGCGATCTCACCGCGGTTGGCGATCAGAACTTTTTCCAACTTCGCAGTCATCAAAGTTTCTCCGCGGTTCAAACGATGGTGAACAGCGGTTGGTCGTACTCAACCGGCTGGCCGTCTTCGACGAGGATGGATTCGATCACACCGCTGGTTTCAGCTTCGATGTGGTTCATCATCTTCATGGCTTCGACGATGCACAGGGTGTCGCCTTTCTTCACGGTCTGGCCGACTTCAACGAAGGACGGCGAGCTTGGCGAAGATTTGCGATAGAAGGTGCCGACCATTGGCGAACGGGCAACGGCGCCGTTCAGGGCAGGGGCGGACGGTGCAGCAGGAGCGGCAGCGGCGGCAACCGGGGCAGCAGCGGCAGGCGCTGGAGCCGGAGCGTGCATTGGCGCCGGAGCGTAGTATTGCTGAGCCGGGGTTTTGCTATGGCGGCTGATGCGAACGGACTCTTCGCCTTCCTTGATCTCGAGCTCGTCGATGCCGGACTCTTCCAGCAGTTCGATCAGTTTCTTAACTTTACGGATATCCATGAATCATCAACTCCCAAGGGTCGGTCAGGGGCGTATAGCTTGTTGTTCAAGCTGCTCTAGTGCAGCCTCCAGGGCCAGTCGATAACCGCTGGCGCCAAGGCCGCAGATCACTCCCACCGCTACGTCGGAGAAGTAAGAGTGATGGCGGAAAGGTTCGCGTTTGTGCACGTTAGACAAATGCACTTCGATGAATGGGATGCTCACCGCCAGCAGCGCGTCACGTAATGCGACACTTGTGTGTGTAAAAGCTGCTGGATTGATCAGAATGAAGTCCACACCTTCGCTGCGGGCAGCGTGGATGCGGTCGATCAATTCGTACTCGGCGTTGCTTTGCAGGTGCAGCAAATGATGGCCGGCTTCACGAGCGCGGCGTTCCAGGTCCTGATTGATCTGCGCCAGTGTCGTAGCGCCATAGGTGCCCGGTTCACGGGTGCCGAGCATGTTCAGGTTGGGGCCGTGCAGAACCAATAGGGTCGCCATCTGCTGTTCCTCGTTATCCGTGTGCATTTGTCAGAACCCGGCGACTATGCCGCAAAGCCTTTGTGACTGTCCAGTTCTATGCAATAGCCAGCACGATGGCCGATGTTTGCGCGAAATATGTGACCGGGTGATTAAATCCGGTCATTTGCTTTGGATACACGTTCGGCGAAGTCCGTGGCGCTGATTTCGCCGATCACTCGTACATCGGCGCGTTCGACACCGTCCTTGCCGAAAAACATCAGCGCCGGTGGGCCGAATAGTGTGTAGCGGTCGAGGAGGGCGCGTTGCTCGGCGTTGCTGGCGGTGATGTCGAAGCGAATCAGCCGATAACCCTTGAGGCGTTCGACGACCTGCGCGTCGTTAAGCACTTTGTGTTCGATGACTTTGCAACTGATGCACCAGTCGGCGTACCAGTCGAGCAGCAGCGGGGTGCCGGAGGATTTGGCTTCGGCGAGGACGCGATCGAGTTCGGCCGGAGTCGTGACGGTTTGCCAGTCGCTGGTGTTCTGCGATTGCTCGTTGCTGCTGACGACACGCGGCTGGCCGATCGGGTTGAACGGATCGGTCTGGCCACTGAAGGCGCCATACCAACAGGCCAGTGCATAAAACAGCAGGAACATCCCGAGCAACTGGCCCAGGCGTTTTCGCGGAGGTTTGTAGACGAACTCCAGCGCGCCCATGAACAAACCGACACCGCCAGCCAGCAAGCCGATCAGCAACAAAGTGATCTGCCCCGGCAGCACGCGACTGAGCAGGCCGATCGCCAGACCCAGCAACAACACGCCAATCGCGTTTTTCACGTAGACCAGCCATGGTCCGCTTTTCGGCAGCCAGGCGGCGCCGCCAGTGGCCACCAGCAACAGCGGTGCCCCCATGCCGAGGCCGAGCATGAACAGTTTCAAGCTGCCGCCCAACGCATCGCCACTGGCGCTGATGTACAGCAGCGCGCCGGCCAGCGGCGCCGAGACGCAGGGTGAAACCAACAGACTGGAAACCACGCCCAGCACCGCTGCGCCCCACAACGAACCGCCTTCGGTGCGCCCGGCAATTCGGTCCAGCCGACTGCTGATCGCGTGCGGCAACTTGAGTTCGAAGACGCCGAACATCGCCAGGGCAAACAGCGCAAAAAACATTGCGAACGGCACCAGCACCCACGCCGATTGCAGCCGCGCCTGAAGGTTGAGCTGCGCGCCGAACATCCCCATCAACGCACCGAGCAGGGCGAAGCAGGCGGCCATCGGCAGCACGTAAGCGAGCGACAGGTTGAAGCCGCGCAAGCCACCCACCTGGCCGCGCAACACTACGCCGGAGAGGATCGGCAGCATTGGCAGCACGCAAGGGGTGAAGGTCAGGCCAAGGCCCGCAAGGAAGAACAATGCCAGTTCCCGCCAGCTCCAGCTCGTGGTGGCGCCGCCACTGCCGTCGATATTCAGGCGTTCGGTCTCGGGCGGATAGCACAGGCCTTTGTCGGCACAGCCTTGATAGGTCACCGCCAGCGTGAAGGCGCGTTGATCGCTGCGCGGCAGTTCGACATCGAGAATCCCGTGGTAAACCTCGACGTCGCCGAAGTACTCATCGTGTTTCTGCTCGCCTTTGGGCAGCTGTGCCGGGCCGACTACGATCTCGGCAGGGTCGGCGCGAAACTGAAAGCGATGGCGGTAGAGGTAATAACCCTCGGTGGCGACAAAACGCAGCTTGATCGATTGTGGCGTGCTGTCTATCAGGCTCAGTTGAAAGGCTTCGCGCACCGGCAGGAAGTCGGCGCTGTTGTTGATCGAGCCCAGGGTGGAGCTGGGTCGACTCTCCAGCAAACCGCCGGCGGTGGCCGGCAGGGCGAGCACTAAAAGCAGCAGGCAGAGCAAACGGCGCATGACGATCTCGCGTATCGGAATTGGGGGCATGATAGCGGACAGTTGCACGGATTGCCCCGCCCCTGTAGGAGCGAGCGGTGCGGCGATCCGACTTGCCCGCGAAGAACGATGACACGGTTCGCCTGATAAACCGTGTCGTCTGGTTCGCGGGCAAGCCTCGCTCCTACAGGTATGTGGTGGTCTGTCAGACGCGGAATGCCTGAACGGCCGTATGCAACCGCCCGCCCAATACCAACAAATGCTCGCCTTGCTCACGTCCCTCACCGATACGCAGCAAGTTATCCCCGCCCAATTGGTGAATCCGCTCACTGTGATCGCGGATTTCGCTGACGGCTCCGCTCTGCTGAGCCGTGACATCGGCGATGCGTACGGCGGTGTCGGAGATCGTCTGGATCGCCCCGACGATTTTATCCAGCGCGCCATCGGCCGCCTGGGCCTGATTGGCTGTCGCCTCGGCGTGTTCAACCTGCGCGCGCATGCCTTCCACCGACTCTCGGGCCGCTGTCTGCAGCCCGGCGATCAAGTTCTGGATCTCCGCCGTAGCGCCTGCGGTGCGCTGCGCCAATGACCGAACCTCCTCCGCCACGACGGCAAACCCGCGTCCCATTTCCCCGGCGCGGGCCGCTTCAATGGCCGCGTTCAGGGCCAGCAGGTTGGTCTGGTCGGCGATCGAGCGGATCACCGTCAGCACACCGCCGATGGTGGCGGACTCCTCGGCCAGGTGTTCGATCATCTGTGCATTGCTTTGCACTTCGCCCACCAGCGCATGCAGCCCGGTGAGGCTCAAACCGATGACTTTCTGTCCATGTTCCACCGCCAATCCAGCATGGCGGCTGGCGTCGGCAGCCTGGCTGGCATCGCCGGCGACTTGTTGAATGGTCGCTTCCAGTTCACCGAGGGAGTCGCGGATCAACGCGGTGTCACCTGCCTGATGTTCGGCGCCGCTGTGCAAATCATTGCTCAACTCGGCCAGGGTGCGGCTGCTGCCAGCAACCTGCTCGGCGTTGAGGCGAATGGTTCCGACCAGATCGACGAGGTAGGCGCGCAGCCGATTGAGCGAGGCCTGGATGTCATGCAGTTCGCGATTGGTCTTGCCCAATTCGATGTCGCGGCTGAAGTCGCCTTCGGCCCAGGTCGAGAGTGCCGGCGCGAGGTTGGTCAGCGTTCGGGCCAGGCGCCGCTGCAGGGTATCGATGAGTAATGCGATCAGCAAAATCAAGCCGATCATCACCCCTTGCATCAGCCGCACTTCGCTCTGGATCTGCCCGTGCTGGGCACGGACCACCGGTTCCAGCCCGGCGATGGACTGTTGCACGGCAGCGATTTTTTGGTGAGTCGCGGCGCTGAGGTCGGCGCGTTTCTGGATCTGCTCGCGGGTTCGCGCCAGCTCTGCGGGATAGCGCGTCAGCAGGCCGTTGAGCTCGCGCTTGAGGCCGACGCCGGCATCTTCCGCAACGGTTTTTTCGGTGTTCTCCAGGCCCATCATTGCAGCGAAATCGTCGGTGCCCGATTCACTTTTACTGGTCACACCCAAGAGCGGCAAGGCATTCAGAAGCTCGGCTTGCGTGCGGATGTTGGTGACTTCACGCTCGACATCGGCGGCCAGTTCGCTGCGGCCGCTGCTGACCAGTTTGTCCCGCGCCAGAGAGAGTTTGCCCAGGTGTTGGGAGGCCGCGAGCAATGGCGTCAGATAGTTCGCGTTGCTGCTGGCGTATTGACTCAGCTGTTCGAGGCTGGCGCCGAGTTCGCGTTCGGCTTGCAGCAACAACGCCTGAGGATCGCCCGCGAGTTTGCCGGCGGCCAGCAGGTCGGTTTTGCTGAACTCATCCAGGTTCGACAGGCTCGGGCGCAAGCTGTCGGCCAACGTCGGCGGTAACTCGGTGAGTTCCTTTTGCAGGCCGTCGATGGCTTGGCTGGCGCTGCTCAGACGCAGGGCATCGCCGCTGGCCAGGTAGTCCTCGATGTTGCGCGCCACTTCATTCTGAAATTGCTGGGACAGCCCGAGGTAGCGCTCCATCAACAGATAGGGGCGCTCCAGGGCTTTTTGCGACCACCAAAGCGTGGCGCCGAGGGCCACGCACACGGCGACTAGAAGGAGGGTATTGAGATTGGTCAGCAGCTTCAGACGCATCAAGGGACTACCAACGGCGAAATGGTAAGTGCCTGAAGTTATTGCGTTTCTGTTACAGGGTTATGACTGAATGGGTCGATTCTGATGAAAAAGTGGCACTTTGCTTTGACGTCCGTGCGGCTTGTACACGGTTGCGTCCGGCATGCTTGGCACGGTACAGCGCCTCGTCCGCCTGACTGGCCATCATCAGGCCGTCGGAGTCTTCGCACAGCTCGACCACCCCGGCGCTGAACGTGCACCAGAGGTCCTGGGGCTGAGCGGGGTAATGGATTTCGGCGAAGCGCTGACGGATTTCGTCGAGGACTTTACAGGCCGCTTCGATATCGGTGTCCGGCATGACGATGGCAAACTCTTCGCCGCCGTAGCGGCCGATGAAATCGGTCTTGCGCAATCGTTGCTTGAGGAACAGCGCCAGGCTCTTGATCACACGGTCGCCCATGGGGTGCCCGTGGCTGTCGTTGACCCGTTTGAAGTGGTCGATGTCGAGCATCGCGAAGCTCAGCGGCTTGCTCTCGCGGCGGGCGCGGAAGCTGCAGTCTTCGAGCAATTGCAGGATGTGCGTGTGGTTGTACAGCCCGGTGAGGCTGTCGCGGACCATCCGCGCTTTCAGATTGCGCGCCCGCGCCGCGCGGTTGCGCACGGTGGTGATCAGGTGTCGGGGCTTGATCGGTTTGGTCAGGAAGTCGTCGCCGCCCTCACTCATGGCGTCGAGTTGCTTGTCCAGATCGTCTTCGGCCGACAGGTAAATGATCGGCACGCTGACATAGCGGTCATTGTGGCGGATCACTTTGGCCAGTTCCGTACCGGTGCAGGCCGGCATGTACATGTCGAGAATGATCAGGTCCGGCTGGAAATCCGCCAGTTCGGCCATGGCCTGGATCGGCTCGATCAAGGTGCGCGTGACGATCCCGGCGCTGTTGAGCAGGCGCTCGGTGTGCAAGGCCTGGGCGCGGGAATCGTCGATGATCAGCACTTTATAAGGTTCGTACTGCGCGACGCAGGTCAGGACTTCGATTTTCTCCAGCAGGCTCGAGGCTTCGAGGGTGCCGGTGAGAAATTCCTGGCCACCGGCACGCACGGCGGCGAGGCGGGTCGGGGTGTCGGTTTCGAGCAGGCTGAAAAACAGCAGCGGCAACGGTTCATCCAGACCGACCTGGGCTTCGGCGGCCAGTTTCAGGCCTACGCCGTGGCCGCTGAAGTCCACGTCCATGACAATCGCGGCAGGCAAACGCTCGACCATCGAGGAGCGAAACGCCGACACGCTGTCGAGGGACTGGGCGCTGAGGCCGAAAAATTCCAGTTGTTTGGCCAGTCGCTCTGCACGGTCGTGATCCTGCAGCATCACGTAGATCGGCTTGCGCAACGGCGGCAGGAAGGTTTGTTCGAGCTGATCGCCATGGCGCAGGCCGGTACGCGACAGGCGCTGCATCAAGCGATTGAGGTCAGTGATCAGGCCGCTGCTAAGGCGTCCGCGATTGGCGTCGACAGCCTCCAGCGACTGGCCGATGTGGCGTGCCAATTGCGTGTGTTCCGGTTGTTCGAAGCGCTCGGCGAAACGCAGCAGGCGCAGGTTGGCTTCACTCAATTCCGATAAGTCGGTGGTGGACCACTCACTGCGTTGCAGGCGCTGCCAGATCTCAAGAATTTGACGTGCCTGATGAATTACCCGCTGGGCAAAGTGGTGCTTGAGGCGCTCACGGCTGGGGTCTTCTGGCTCGGTCATATCCTGACTACTAGTTAGGGTGCATGCTGAGATCGACTGGTGGCTCTATGCTAGCACCTCTTTTCAGTCGCATGAGTGTCGTATGTCAATAATCTGCAATGCGACGTCATTCAGTTTCTGACTGGCGGGTCTGAAAATGTGTGTCGGTGATCTGACATTACCCATGATCAGGGCCTCTCCTGTCTGTTTTCGCGAATCGTCTGTCATCCCGGCGAGCGTTACTTGTCAGGGAGTTCTGATTTTTCGCCGGCAGACTTGAACCGGATTTTCGGCTGGTAGGGTGTCAGGGAAACCCTTAGATGCCATCGGCCCATCATGACCCAGTGTTTCAAAGAACATCCCAGCGACGAGCAGCGCCTGAATCACAACAGCACGCCCGTTGCTGATTGTGAATGCAAAGAGGAACTGCTCTATGGGAGCAAGACTTTTGTTACCGACGTCCCGATTCTGACGTGCGCGTGCCTATGGAGACACTACCAGCGGGAGGCGGAGGACATCGTCGCACCTGGAGGGGTATTGATTGCCGACCCTGTCGAGCGCAACCGCGTTATCAACGCTGCGTACGCTCGACTCTGGTTGCACGATTCCAGGTTTCAATGGGCCGGGCTGGCGGCGTTTGCCTCCAAGCAGGTGGGCTGCGGGTTGCTTCACGCGGCGGACAGCATCGAACTGATCCGTGAAGAGCATGAGTCGCGGGAGCGTATGCGTGACAGTCGTCGAGAGCACGGTTTGCTGACGCCGGACAGGATGGCCGGGCAGGCGCAAGAGTTGCGTGACTATAAGGAAGCGGATGCGCGCAATCCGGTGCCCTCTGTGGATTTTCGTTCTGCGGATGAGGATTTGTCGTTGGTGCAACAACAGTTCCGGCATGTGCACGACATGATGGCGCTGGGGAATACCACGCTGTTTCTGGATGTTTTTCCGTTGCATGAGTTTTATGCGAAACGGGGTTTGAGGGAGTTGAAGAAGTGCCTGGACGCCCGGAGGAGAATTTACGGGCATCCGAAGTTCCCGGTGTTGTGGCCAGCGGGGGAGGAAACGCTGAAGTTCGGGGTGGCTCACTTCGAAATTTTGCTGGGCTTTGAGGCGATAGAGGACGGAGACATCGCCGCAAGTGTTGAGCATTTGGCGCGGCATGAGCAGAACAATATCCTCCAGCCGACGATTTACCAGAACCGTCAATTGGTGGCGTTGCTGCGTGCCAACCACGCTTCCTACGTCACGGGGTTTCCTTCAGGCGTTGCGCAGGCAATTGAGTTGACGCTTACCAGTCAATGCCAACGTGTCGAGGATGGGCGCACCATCGATTTTGGCGACAACCCGTTGGCGGACTTGTCCGACATCACGCAGCGAATGGCATTCGTTCTCCAGGCTGCAGCGCGTTTTGATCAGATGCTCGGTGACCACAACCGTTATGCGTTAGAACGGTCGATCAACGAAATCGCATTGAGCAGTCTCGGGCTATGACTCTGCAACCACGGTTATTCGGCTGGCGCTGCTGTGCCTGCCTGCTACTTCTGAGTGCCTTGATATGGGCTGCCATACATCAGTTGAGGCAACCGTTGTGGGATGAACCCGAAATCGTCCTGGAAATAGGCGGGACGTATGAAGATCTACGCAGAAATTCTTCAGCCCCCTTTAGTCCGGAGATACGCGGACATATCTGGTCCGGTATCCCCATGACCGATGCGAAATTGCGGTTCGTCGACCCGCAGTTTGGGTTCACCACTCCCGCCGCGCGCTTCTTTAGTGTCGGATTCGACGACAACATCATTTTCGGTATCCGCATGTCCCCGCAGATCGAGCCACTACTGCTCGATGATGCCCTGGAAGTAGCGCTGGATTTACAAGACCAGTGGCGCGGGGGGGGATGGAGGGTGGCCGGTAGGACACGCTATCCACCCTTTGCCGACACGCCTGAATGGCGAGCGCAGCTGCGAGACAAAGGAGGCTCGGTTTACTGGAAGGCCGGCAAAAAATATCAAGTCTTGATGTACGTCCACCGTTTCAAATACGACCAACGGCCTGATGAAGAGCGCTACCTCATCACACTGTCGATCAGCAAACCGTGGACGCCTTTCGCAGAAGATGGGGATGAAGACGCTCTAATCGAATTGGATCAATCCATCCCGCTCACCCCCTTGTTTCCCAAAAAAACCAAAGGAGCCCCACCATGCCAACCCCCGCCTTCATGACCCTCCACGGCGAACACCAAGGCCTGATCAGCGCTGGTGCTTTTACTGAGGCGTCGGTGGGCAACATCTATCAAAAGGGGCGTGAGGACCAAATCATGATCCAGGCCCTGAGCCACGGGATCTTCGTACCGAAAGGGTCGGGCGCAGGTCGTCGGATGCACAAGCCCTTGATCGTCACCAAGGCCATCGACAAAGCGACACCGCTGATCAACAACGCTTTATGTTCTGGAGAATTGCTAAAAATATGCCGCGTCGAGTGGTATCGCACCTCGGCTCAGGGAACCCAGGAACACTTTTATACGATGGAACTGGAAGACGCGGTGATCATCGGCGCTGAAGTGCTTATGCCGCATTGCCAGGATCCCGGTACGGCTCACCTCACTCAAGTGGAGAAAGTCCATTTCAGTTACCGGCGCATTAATTGGCGGCATGAAGTCAGTCGAACCATGGGTTCCGATGAGTGGAGCACTGAGGTGCCGGGATGAGGTTGGTCAACGAGCTCGATCTGTCCGAATGGGAGCGCCAACATGCCTGGCCCAGTGAGCAAGCGCTGGAGCTTGTGCGCCAGGCGCTGCAAGATCGGCAGCTTATCGATGGAATGGACGAGTTGCGTGCCGGCCTGCTGATCGATATCGAGAGCGAGGTGCTCGACCCGATCGAGCGGGGGGAATGGCGGTTGGTCAGGCCTGAAGCCGATTACGCTGACTGGGTAATGCCGGAGCGGACCTTTGATCCAAAGGTAATGGAGCTGATGCTAAATCCGCCCGTCCAGCCGTCGAGAACGCCAAGAGTCTTTCGCCTCCGGGACAGCGTAACCGGTGAGCCGCTGGCGCTGCATGACTACATTGCGACGGTGGATGGGGACACGGCGCCACGCAGGACCGACGGCAAGGGCATCGCTCATCTGTTTACATCAACGGGGTGGCAGCAAATTTCAATGAAGGTCATTGGCGTTTAACCCTGGCAGGGCGACTAGAATTCATCGGCGCACGGTTGTCACAGACCTGACGCTAATTTCTGCGGATAACCCGACGACGGGTGCCGGGCAAAGGCACGTTGTTGTATGGTTGTGGTCGAACCGATGAACTCAAGTGATTGAAAGGATATCGCCATGCTGGACTGGAAGAACCGCGCGGGCAGCGCGCCTGAACGTGCCGCTGAACCGAAATCGGCTACCCGCAGTTACATCGGTGGCCTTTTGTTCAGTCGGGCGCTGGCCACGCTGATCGGCCTCTATCTGATTGTGGCCTTTGTGCTTGGCTGGTACTGGAGCCAGGAGCCGGCGCTGTTCCCGGTACAACAGAATGCTCAAGTGGCGGCCGAGAAAGAAGGCAAGCAAATGGTCATCGGCTACACCACGGTCGAAACACTCAAGACCGTCGCCGATACCTTGCTGACCAAACCGGGCGGCTACATCTCCAACGACCGTTTCCCGCCGGGCCTGTGGATGGACAACACGCCGAGCTGGGAATATGGCGTGCTGGTCCAGGTCCGCGATCTGACGCGGGCGCTGCGCAAAGACTTCGCCCGTTCGCAGTCGCAATCGGCCGAAGACGCCGATCTGGCGAAAGCCGAGCCGCGTTTCAACTTTGACAATAAAAGCTGGGTGCTGCCCTCCAGCGAGTCCGAGTATCAGGAAGGCATCAATTCCCTGAGCCGCTATCAGGCGCGCCTGTCCGATCCTTTGCAGAAAAACGCGCTGTTTTATGCTCGCGCCGACAACCTGAACAACTGGCTGGGCGATGTGGGCACTCGTTTGGGTTCGCTGTCGCAACGCCTGTCGGCCAGCGTTGGCCGGGTCAAACTGAACACCGCGCTGAAGACCGAAGTGGTCGCGCCGGGTCAGGTGCCACAGGTTGACGAGGAGATCGTCGAAACCCCGTGGATGCAAATCGACAACGTGTTCTATGAGGCTCGCGGTCAGGCCTGGGCCTTGTCCCACTTGCTGCGTGCCATCGAAGTCGACTTCGCCGATGTACTGGCGAAGAAGAACGCGACCGTCAGCGTGCGCCAGATCATTCGTGAACTGGAAGCGTCGCAGGAACCGGTCTGGAGCCCGATGATCCTCAACGGTAGCGGCTTTGGCGTACTGGCCAACCACTCGCTGGTCATGGCCAATTACATTTCCCGGGCCAACGCCGCAGTGATCGATTTGCGTCAACTGCTCAATCAGGGCTGAGTCATGGTCGATAACGCGAGAGAGGCCGCCCACCGCGCGGCCTCGGATGCCGAACAGATCGCCTGGGTCGACGAGCAGGACAACCTGCTCGGCGCTCTGGTCCGCTCGGACCTGCGCGAGCGCGGGCTGATCGGACGCGGCACCTACATCATGCTGTTCAATTCGGCTGGCGAACTCTGCGTTCACCGGCGCACTCTGAGTAAAGCGATTTATCCGGGTTACTGGGACGTGGCGGCGGGGGGCATGGTGCTCGCCAGCGAAACCTACGCCGAATCGGCCGCCCGCGAGCTTGAAGAAGAGTTGGGTGTGAGCGGGGTGGAACTCACTGCCCATGATCATTTTTTCTTCGAAGACACCGGCAATCGTTTGTGGTGTTCGGCGTTTTCGGCGGTGTGGGACGGGCCGTTGACCCTGCAACCGGAAGAGGTGCTCGAAGCGCGCTTTTTGCCAATCGATGAAGTGCTTCGGGAAATCGACGAAAAGCCTTACTGCCCGGACTCTCTGGCCGCGTTGAAGCGCTATCTCCGGGCTCGTGGCGGGGACGTCGCAAAAGAGGCATAAATTGGCGCCGATTGGCTCTTAGCAAGTCGGCTTTTTGCCGTTACACTGCGCGACCTTTTCAAGCTGAACCGGCAATGCTCTTTGTAGGAGCGAAGCTTGCTCGCGATGGACGTTAACGATAACGCGTGCATCCAGATTGTACGCATCGTCCTTGCGTTCTTCGCGAGCAAGCTTCGCTCCTACAGGGTTGTTTCGGTTCAGTAGCGCTGCCCCTGCCTGAGTGGGGCTTCGCGGTCGATGGCACCTGCCCAGGTTGCCGCGACCAGTCTTTGTCCTCCCAAGAGGATTGCCGGTGGCCAAAAAAGCCGCATCCTTCGCCGCCCTTGGTGGCCTGGTATTTTCCACCGACGCAGGTCGTCATTGCCCGGATTGCAGTAAGCCGGTGGACGCCTGTATCTGCAAACAGACCGTTATCCCGGCCGGCGACGGCATCGCTCGCGTGCGTCGCGAAAGCAAGGGCCGTGGCGGCAAGACGGTGACCACCATCACCGGCGTGCCGTTGGCTGAAGACGCGCTCAAGGACCTGGCCACCACGTTGAAGAAACGCTGTGGCACCGGTGGGGCGTTGAAAGACGGAATCATTGAGATCCAGGGCGATCATGTCGAGCTGCTGTTGGGCGAGCTGATCAAACTCGGTTTCAAGGCAAAGAAGTCCGGCGGCTAGCAGCCTCTGTGAAAACCACCCTCGGCTTGACCCGGTCCTGACTTCTTCTGGCCTGGCGTCGCCTACATGGTTTTCACAGAGCCTGTTCTGACCGGTTTCTAAACTCACTGCGGTCAGCGAGGTCTATCCCCTCGTTGACGAACCGTCATTTTCATCCTTTAGACTGCGCCGGCCTGAACCCAGGCGACGCTCTATGACTTCTTTATAGGGGACTTCAATGTCCGTACGACGCACACGCAAAGACGATGGCAGCCAATGGACAGTTGCGGACAGCCGCAGTGTTTACGGGATTCGCCATTGGGGGGCCGGGTATTTCGCGATCAATGACGCCGGTCGCGTCGAGGTTCGTCCGAACGGTCCGGCCAGTTCGCCTATCGACCTGTTCGAGCAAGTCGACCAGCTGCGTAAAAGTGGCTTGTCCTTGCCTCTGCTGGTGCGTTTCCCGGACATTCTGCAAGACCGCGTGCGTCAGCTGACCGGCGCCTTCGATGCCAACATCGAGCGCCTGGAATACCAGAGCAAGTACACCGCGCTGTACCCGATCAAGGTTAACCAGCAAGAAGCGGTGATCGAAAACATCATCGCCACGCAGAACGTGTCCATCGGCCTGGAAGCTGGCTCCAAGCCTGAGCTGCTGGCCGTGCTGGCACTGGCGCCGAAGGGCGGCACCATCGTGTGCAACGGTTACAAGGACCGCGAGTTCATTCGGCTGGCGCTGATGGGCCAGAAGCTTGGCCACAACGTGTTCATCGTGATCGAGAAAGAATCCGAAGTCGGCCTGGTGATCGAAGAAGCCGCCTCGCTGAAGGTCAAGCCGCAGGTCGGCTTGCGCGTGCGCCTGTCGTCCCTGGCTTCGAGCAAGTGGGCGGACACCGGTGGCGAGAAATCCAAGTTCGGTCTGTCGGCGGCGCAACTGCTGTCGGTGGTCGAGCGTTTCCGCGCGGCGGGTCTGGACCAGGGCATTCGTCTGCTGCACTTCCACATGGGCTCGCAGATCGCCAACCTGGCGGACTACCAGCACGGTTTCAAGGAAGCGATTCGTTACTACGGCGAACTGCGCAACCTCGGCCTGCCGGTTGACCACATCGACGTCGGTGGCGGTCTGGGCGTCGACTACGACGGCACGCACTCGCGTAACGCCAGCTCGATCAACTACGACATGGACGATTACGCCGGTGTCGTGGTCGGGATGCTCAAGGAGTTCTGCGACGCGCAGAGCCTGCCGCACCCGAACATTTTCTCCGAAAGCGGCCGTTCCCTGACCGCCCACCACGCGATGCTGGTGGTGCAAGTCACCGACGTTGAAAAACACAACGACGACGTGCCGAAGATCGACAACAAGGAAGAGCTGCCGGAAACCGTGCAGTGGCTGGTTGACCTGCTCGGCCCGACCGACATCGAAATGGTCACCGAAACCTACTGGCGCGCCACTCACTACATGAGCGACGTGGCCACCCAGTACGCCGACGGCAAGCTGACCCTGGCGCAAAAAGCCCTGGCCGAGCAATGCTACTTCGCCGTGTGCCGTCGCCTGCACAACTCGTTGAAGGCGCGTCAGCGTTCGCATCGTCAAGTGCTCGACGAACTCAACGACAAGCTGGCCGACAAGTACATCTGCAACTTCTCGGTATTCCAGAGCCTGCCGGACACCTGGGCCATCGGCCAGGTCCTGCCGATCCTGCCGCTGCACCGTCTCGACGAAGAGCCGCTGCGCCGCGCGGTGCTGCAAGACCTGACCTGCGACTCCGACGGCAAGATCAAGCAATACGTCGACGAGCAGAGCATCGAGACCAGCCTGCCCGTGCACGCTCTGAATGAGGGCGAAGACTACCTGCTGGGGATCTTCTTGGTCGGCGCCTACCAGGAAATTCTTGGCGACATGCACAACCTGTTCGGTGACACCGACTCGGTGAACATCTACCAGAATGCCGACGGCAGCGTGTACCACGCGGGTATCGAAACCCACGACACCATTGAAGACATGCTGCGTTACGTGCATTTGTCGCCGGAAGAGCTGATGACCCACTACCGCGACAAGTGCGCCAGTGCGCGCATCAGCGCGGCCGAGCGCACCCAGTTCCTCGACGCCCTGCGTCTGGGCCTGACCCGTTCGTCTTACCTGTCTTCCTGAGGTAAGTCGCCGTTCTCGCCAGGTTGTCTGAAAATGTTCCGCACGCTGCGGAAATTTCAGATGACCTGGTGCGGGGGTTCTCTGTTTTCAAGCGAAACGTCCCACACTCCCGGCTATCAAAGCCATATGGTCTTCTTTTCGCGTAGGCCATTTCCTAAGTTGTACTTCGGCACTCTACTCGGCCATGTCTCTCGGCGAGAATCCCCGGCCGCCCCTCCTGTAGAGAATCGCCGATGTTCGATCCAGTCAACGAACCTTCATTTCGTCTGGATGTAGCCGGTCTGCCCGACCCTTTCGAAGTCCTGGCCTTTACCGGTAGAGAAGCGATCAGCGAGCCCTTTGTGTTCGATGTGGATCTGCTGATCAATGACCCGATGCTGGACCTCGCGAGCCTGCTGTACCGCCCGGCCGTTTTGCATTTCGGGCCAGAGGGCAGCGCTTTCCATGGCCAACTGCATGAACTGGTCCAGCGTGACCATGGCCCGAGCGTCAGGCTTTGCCACGTGCGTCTGGGGCCGAAGCTTACGTGCCTGTCCCAGCGTTTCAGCCAGCGGATTTTCAGCGCGCTGTCGGTGCCCGAGATCCTCAGCCAGGTGCTCAAGGAACACGGCATTACCGGTAAGGACCGACGCTTCGAATTGACTGGCGATTACCCGCCCCGTGATTTCTGCACGCAGTATCGGGAATCGGATCTGCAGTTTCTCCAGCGCCTGTGTGCCCAGGAACGTCTTCACTACCATTTCGAGCATCAGAGCGATGGGCATTGCGTGGTGTTCGGTGACGGCCACGGGCATTTTCGTCTCGGCGAAAACGCGGTGTTCGCGGTCGGGCAAGCTTCTCCTGCGGTGCGCCGGTTTCAGCTTCAGGCAGAGCAACGCACCGCGCAAAGTGCCGAAGGCTGCACGGACCTGCCGACGCTGCGCAGCGGTCAGTTGATGCCCTTGTCTGGCTATCCGGTCGCCGATTGGAATCATCTGTGGTTGCTGACCCATGTCGACCATCAGGGCAGTCAGGATCCATTGGCCCCGTACAGCAACCAGATCCGTGCGATTCACTGGGAGTTGCCTTTCGTCTCGCCGCATTGCGCGGTGAAACCACGGATGCACAGCCTGCAACGAGCCTGGGTGGTCGACGTCGATGAGCCTCGGCCCGATCCTTCCAGACCGATTGCCGTGCAGTTTGACTGGCTCTATCAGGGCGAAGGCGCGACGCCCAGTCATTGTTGGCTGCCGTTGGCGGCTGAGCTGGAAGGGCCGACCGCCTCGGCGCTGAGCGAAGGGACCGAAGTGGTGGTGAGCTTTATCGAGGGCGATCCGGATCAGCCGCTGATTTGCGGGTTTCTTCACGCGCCGTCGTCGCTCGAAGAGGTTGAGGAGCCCAGCCCGACTGAGGACGGATCACCCCATGACGGCTTGCTGGAACTCCTGCGCTCGGGCGAGCCCTTGGTGGTGTTGTGCCTGTTGCCCGGCGGCGGCAGCTTCAGTCACTGCCCGCAGGCGCTTTGCACCTGCCGGGCGGCGACGCTGTTTGGCCAGAGCGGTGCGGCATGATTGGCGCAACCCCGCAATGGCTGTTGCTGGATGTCCCGAGTGCAGCTCAAGCGAGCGCAACACTGCATCAGGTGTTCGCGCAGGCCCAGTGGTTCTGGTTGTTCGAGGGCACCGAACTGCAGGCACTGCGCGAAGACGGCCCGGTACTCATCGACCTTCGAACGTGCCCGGCACTGGCCGAGTTGTGCTACAGCCAAACGCAGGTCTGGCGTGGCTTGCTGATCGTCAGCGAGGTGTCGTCCTCACAGTTGCTGGAGCATTTGCGCCGCATGCTCATCGTCTCTTGCGGGCTGCACCATCGAGCCTTGTTGAGTTATTACAACCCGAACACGGCCAGTTACTTTTTCGATGCCTGTGATGCCCGGGAATTGAGTCGCTGGCTGGGCCCGATCAGCCAGTTGCACTGGTTCGGCGGGTCCTGGGCCGATCGCGCGATCGGCAGCGAGGGCTGGCAGCAGTTGCTCAACCCGGGGCTCGCCGTCAGCCCGCTGGCGGTCGAAGAAAGCCTCAGTTCACGTCAGCGCGAAACCCTGCAAACCTGCCTGCTGGAGCAGCATGCCTGGCACTGGAGCCAATCCATCGGGGCCGATTTCAGCCGCCTGTGGTCCCATGTGCGGGAAGGGCTGGCGCTGGGTTTCAGCGAGCGGCCGGTACTCGATGGCTGGTTATGGCTGCGCTTGCAGCACCCCCGAGCTTCGCTGGTGCAGCCGTTGTCGGGGCTTACGCAGCAGGAGCGCCTCGATAGCCTGCGTAAATGCTGGCAGAACAATCAGCCTCAATGAACCCGGCCCGCGAACCAGCCATCGTTGTTGCGCAGCACCCAGGCGATTGCGCCGAGGGTCACGCTGCGCAACACCATGAACAACAGGAAAGTTATCCACAGCCCGTGGTTGCCCAAACCTTGCAGCGCCCAGGCGAACGGCAGCAACAGGATCACGGTCAACAGCATGCCGTTGCGCATCTCCCGGGCGCGGGTTGCGCCGATAAACAGCCCGTCGAGCAAATAGCTCCAGACCGCGATCAACGGCAGGGCGGCGAGGTAGGGCAGGTAGACGAACGCCGTGTCGCGTACGTTCTGAATGTCGGTCTGCATCTCGATGAACAAGTGCCCGGCAAACAGGAACAACACGGCAAACCCCAGGCTCGCCAACAGCGACCACCCGCAAGCGACGACCAATGAACGACGCAGTGCGTCCCGGTCGCGGGCGCCAATCGCGTGCCCGCACAGCGCTTCCACGGCATGGGCCAACCCATCGAGCGCGTGGGCCGTCAGCAGCAAACCATTGAGCAGCAAAGCGTTGGCGGCGACCGTGGCGTCACCCAGCCGCGCACCTTGTACGGTGATCAGGAAAAACACCGATTGCAGCAACAGGCTGCGGATGAAGATGTCGCGATTCACGGCCAGGAGCGGTCGCCAACTCTGCCACAGCGCCAACACGGCCCAGGCGATGTGACCGGGGTAGGCGCGCAGTGCCTTGCGGGTCATCAGCAGGCCGATCAGTGCGCCGGTCCATTCGGCGATCACCGAGGCCCGGGCCGCACCGACCACGCCCCATTCCAGGCCGAGGACGAACCACAGGTTCAGCGCAATGTTGACCAGGTTGGTGCTCAGTAAAATCGCCAGCGGCGCCCGGGCGTTTTGCGTGCCGAGGAACCAGCCGACCAACGCGTAACTGGCCAGCGCCGCAGGCAGACCGAACAATCGAGTGTGGAAGAACTCGCGGGTCAGTTGATCCAGTTCCGCCGAAGGTTGCATGAAGTGCAGCGCGACACCGCTCAACGGAATGCCCAGCGCACCCAAGGCAATGGCCAGCCCCATGGCCAGCAACAGGCCTTGTAACAGAATCTGCCGCAACGCCGCGCCATCCCCGCGTCCGGCGGCCTGGGCGGCAAACCCGGTGGAACCCATGCGCAGAAAGCCCATGGCCCAGGCGAGAAACGTGTACAGACTGGCCCCGACCGCGACGGCGCCCAACTGATGGGCGTGGGGCAAGTGACCGATCACCGTACTGTCGACCAGCGCCACCAGCGGCACGGAAATGTTCGAAAGAATCATGGGCGCGGCGAGCGCCCAGACCCGGCGATGGGTCGGGCGGTCGCGCCAGTCGGCAATCAGGTTGGACATGCAGGCTCCTTGGGGAGCGGGCATTGTAGCGATACATCCGGCATCTGCGCCGATCCATTGTGGGAGCGAGACCGGCTTGCCGGCGATGGTGTGTCAGCCGACACCTGCGTAGCTGACACACCATCGCCGGCAAGCCGGTCTCACTCCTACAGGAGATTGGTGGTGTCAGTGGATTATCCAGCTAAGCAACCACAACCCCAGCAGCAACCAGATGATCCCCATGATGATCGACGCATTCATGAACGCCCGGATCGCCGACCACAACAGCATCAGCCCCAGGATCAGCGCGATGATGCTGATGATCGACGTGTCCATGCCCAGCGCGCTGGACAACCCTTCGACGAAGTTGCTACCGGCGTTGCTCAACTGATTGAACAGGCCGCTGAGGGCGTCAACGATAAAACGGATGACCGAGCCGAGCGCCTGGCCGAGCCATTCGAAAAAACTGTCTACCTGCATGTCGTTAACGTCCTGATGTAAGTGGTTGAGCCTTGGGCCAGTCATCGCAGCGCCGAGTTCCCCGATACGGCAATCGTATGAGTATGACGCAAGATTCTGCTTCGTTGATGCACTTGTAGGAGCAGAGCTTGCTCGCGAAAGCGGTGGAACATCCAACATAAATGCCGCCATTTACACCGCCATCGCGAGCAAGCTCAGCTCCTACAGGAGCTAACGCCACTTGCCATCCCCGGCCATCCCCCCGAAGCTATACGCCTTCAGGAGAGCCCGATGAACCTTGTTGAACTGACCGAACGCCTGCACGCCATCCGTGACCGCAATGACTGGCGGCAATTTCACAGCCCGAAAAACCTGGCCATGGCCGCGAGCGTGGAAATGTCCGAGCTGGTGGAGATCTTCCAGTGGCTGACCGAAGACCAGTCGCGCCAGTTGCCGGCGGACAAACTCGCCCATGCCGGGCAGGAAGTCGGCGACATCGTGCTCTATCTACTGCTGCTGTGCAGCGAGTTGGGGTTGGACATGAATGAAGTGGTGCGCAGCAAACTCGCGGACAGTGAACGGAGGTTCAGCTGATGAGCGACCGTCATTTCGATCAACTGGCGACCCGCTTCGCCGAAAAGATTTACGGTGGTGCCAAAGGTGCGATCCGTCTGGCGGTGCTTCAGGCCGACCTGGCGGAAACCCTGCCGGACCGCCCCTTGCGCGTACTCGACATTGGCGCCGGCCTGGGCCACATGTCGTTGTGGCTGGCCCAGCGCGGGCATGACGTGACACTGGCCGAACCTGCCGAACCCATGCTTGAAGGGGCGCGCCAGCGCTTTGCCGATGCAGGCCAGACGGCCACTTTTATTCAGGCGCCGTGGCAGGACCTGCTCGGTCAGCTCACCGAACCCTACGACCTGGTGTTGTGCCATGCCGTACTGGAATGGTTGGCCGAACCCCACGCGATTCTGCCGGTGCTGCATCAGTTGACGAAGCAGGACGGCTGGTTGTCCCTGGCGTTTTACAACCGCGATGCACTGATCTACCGCAACCTGCT
This sequence comes from Pseudomonas sp. BF-RE-21, assembly GCF_019947305.1. Classification (NCBI taxonomy): domain Bacteria; kingdom Pseudomonadati; phylum Pseudomonadota; class Gammaproteobacteria; order Pseudomonadales; family Pseudomonadaceae; genus Pseudomonas; species Pseudomonas sp. BF-RE-21. Next base: position 80,915 of record NZ_JAGYGF010000015.1, read on the forward strand.
CAAGGGCCACTTCCGCAAAATGCGCAAGAACGACATGGCCGGCGAAAAGCAAAGCCTGACGCCGCAACAACCCCTTGATCCGCGTGAATTGGCGGTGCAACTTGAAGGTCTGTGGCAGGTCGAAACCCAGAGCGGGGTTCGGGTTTTTCACGACTACATGCCAGTGGAGTTTCAGGCCCGCGCCGAACTGGTGGACTTGCTCGAAATGGAACTGGCCCACCGGCGTCACCCAAGTTTTGCCGGGCTTGGACGCTACCTGCACTGGATCTGTCGGCCGGTCTGATCGGAGCGCGAAATGAAACGTCGTACCGGGTTACTGGTGATCTGTCTGGGATTAGCTGCCTGCCAGGGCAGCAACCCTTATGTGGCGACGTCCAACCCCTTGCCGCCGGCACCGCCCGAGGCCGCCAACACGTTCGACCGCAGCGCCTATCCGGCCCCGCCGCGTGACTATGGCCGCTACCGCAGTTGGGCCTGGCTCAATGGGCAACTGCCGCCGGGTTCGGCGTGGGCGGACTCGGCGCAAGTCGCCGAAGCCGTGAGCAACGCCCTCGATCAGCGCGGCTTGCGCCCGCTGCACGACAATCGTCCGGCGGACCTGTTCGTCAGCGCCAATCTGCATCTGGAAACCCGCTTGCGGCAGGTTCAGGACGACTACGGTTACTACGGCGGCGGGTATGGCGGCTACAACCGCTACGGCAGCGGTTATGGCATGTACAACACGGTGCCGATCGTTCGCACCTATTCGGAACAGGTCGTGGTGGTACAGGTGGACATGTTCGATGCTCAAAGCGGTCAACCCGTCTGGAGTTCGAGCGCCGAAACCAGCAACAAAGGCAGCCAGAGTGCACGCGCCGATGCCATTCGGGAGGCTGTGGAAAAGGCCATGTCGGCGTATCCTCCTAGTTAGCTTCTGCAAAAAAGAAGCGTTTCACAGGTTCATGTCTTCAATCGGAGAATCATCATGTTCCGCCGTCTCGTATTACTGGCAGTGGCCGCGCTCCTGACAGCCTGCGCCGCCAACCAGGTCAATCATGACTTCGACGCCAGCCGCGATTTTGCCGCCTATCGCAGCTGGAGCTGGAAAGACCCCGCCCTGCAATATCGCCCCGATGACCCACGGATCAAGAGCGACCTGACCGAACAGCGCATCCGCCAATCGGTGGCCGATCAGCTGGACCAGCGTGGCCTTCGTCCTGCCGCTGCGGGCAAAAAGGGTGATGTGAGTGTGCAAACCTACCTGATCGTCGAAGACCGTCAGCAACAAGTGACCACCAACTACGGCGGCGCTTGGGGTAACCCGTGGAATGGCTACTGGGGCGGGCCGATGTACAACGAAACCCGCAACATCAGCTACAAAGTGGCGATCATCCAGATCGACCTGCTCGACGGCAAGGACGGCAAACTGGTGTGGCGCGGCAGTGACGAACAAATCCTCAGCCGCACGCCGAACCCGTCGGACCGCAGCACCGCGATACGTGAGACGGTCGGGCGGATACTCGCCAATTACCCACCCAAATAAACCTGTAGGAGCCGGCTTGCCGGCGATGGCGGTTCAACACTCAACATCTATGTTGAATATGGCACCGCCATCGCCAGCAAGCTGGCTCCTACAGGTTTTTTGTTGTCTGGACTTAAAGGCAAAGCCTATCGGGTGACTTGATCGTCCACTGCTATCGGCAACTCAATACAGAACCGAGCACCCTCGGCCGAGTTGCTCGCACGCAGTGTTCCACCCATGTTCTCGACGATGCCAACGCTCACCGACAACCCCAGCCCCGTACCCACACCCACCGGTTTAGTGGTGAAAAACGGTTCGAAAATCCGCTCCAGCAACTGCGGATCGATACCGCCACCGTTGTCCTCGACCCACAGTCGCACTGAATGCTCGTCACGTTCGGTGTGCAGCGAAATCCACGGTTTGAAATCCCCATCCGTTTCGCATTTGCTCAGCAATGCATCCCGCGCGTTGACCATCAGGTTAATCAGCACCTGTTCCAGCTGATCGACATTGCCACGCACCTGAACCTGGAAACCGGTCTCGCTGACCCTGAGCTCGACGCCTTTGCCTCGCAACTCCTCGGCCAGCAGCGACAGCGTGCCCCCGATGGCGTCAACCGGATTGAAGGGATGCTGCTCGGCCTCCGAGCGGCGGCCGAACACCCGCATGTGATTGACCACCCGCGCCGCACGCTGGACCTGGGCATCAATGCGGTTGAGTTTGTCGATCAGGTAGTCGACCTGCACTTCACCGCTGTCCAGGCGCTTGAGCACGTTGACGATGGCCAGACGCATCACGTTCAGCGGCTGGCTGATTTCATGCGCCAGGCCCGTGGCCATTTCGCCAAGGGTGGCCATTTTCGCGCTCTGGGCCGTCGCGGCGTCCTGTTGCTGGTTTTTGATGTCGCTGATGTCGAGCATGAAACCCACCAGCCGCCGGTCTTTGCCGACGCCCATGGCTTGCCCTTGCAGGCGATACCAGGTCGGCGTGTCGGGGTGATGCAGGCGCACGCAGAGCAATAAAGGTGTGCCGTCGTCCTGCAAGTCTTGCAGGCGACTGCGCAGCGCTTTGCGGTCGACAGGGTGGACTTGCTCGAGCCAGGCGTGCAGCGGCATGCGTGTGCTGATCAGGTTCAGTGTGTTGGCCAGCGACGACGCCAATTGCACCTCGGCGCTGTCGCTGAATATTTCCCACCATCCGCTGCCGAGCAAGGCTTGCAGCGATTCCAGTCGCTCCAGTTGCAGATGGTGCTGATGCTCACGCAAACGCTCCAGCAATGGCCCGGCGAGCGCGGCGGCGAGCTGCAGCCAGTCGCGCTCTCCGACGTCGGGTGCACGTTGTTGCACCGGGTAAAAACCACAGAGCAACCACGCGACCACGCCTTGGGCATCGTGGTAAGGCACCGCAAGCCCTTCGGCATTACCGAAGAGACTGTGCAGGCGCGGGTGCTCGCCGAGGGTCAAATGCTGCGGGGCGGAGCCGTTCAAACTGTCGAGCCCGGTGCCCAGGCGTTGACCGTTTTGCCACAGCCGGGGCGCATCAAAGGCCGCGTAATGTTGGTGGATCTGCCAGCCGTCTTCCTGTTCATCCAGCAACGCCACGGCCATGCACGGGATTTGAAAACGCCGCGCCAGATGCTGCAGTTGTTCCAGCAGTACGTCGGGCAGGCGCGCCAGACTGCACAGGCGCAACTGGTCGCCGATCTGTGTCGCGAGCAACTGGCAGAGTTCGCGGCTGCGCGCTTGCCGGCGTTCGTACAACAAATCGCCGATGTCCAGTAACTGCAACAGCCAGGCATTGGCCAACGGCTGCACCCAGCCGCGCAGGTGCAGGGGTTGCCCGCTGAGGCTGAAAAAGTCCAGATCCAGACTTTGTCCTTGCCAGTCGGCCGGTGAGCCTTGGACGGCGAGGCTGCTGTGCGGCATGAGGTAATCGTGTAGAAGCGGCGCCTGCGCGGCGGGGTGCTGCTGGGCGAGGCCATGGCGCAGCGGACCAGCCAGATGAATGACCCGGCCTTCGGCGTCCAGGCGCATCTGTAAGCCGACACCTGGCACGCTCAGGGCGCTGGGGACTTCCGGTGGCGGTGGTGGATGGCGGTTGAGCAGACGCCCGAACAGCTTGTCCCCGGAACTCAAGGTTGCAGGCTCGAACGGGCGGCAAGGGGCGCCGGCAGATCAGGGCACTTCAATATCCCGCCCATATAAGTGGCGCGGGTGACATTGAAATTCAGCTCGGCGGGAATCCAGTCCAATTGCCGGCTCGGTTCCGTGGTGGCCACGGCATTTGTTTGCTTGCGGGGGAGGTTTGTTTTCATGAGTGCGTCTACCCTGACTATCACTATGTAATGTCAGCATAGAATCATTCAGCCAAAACGGACGTTTTTTACCCGATACAGTGCTTTGTCCTACTGATCTGGCTGATGCGAACGATCAGGCAGCCGGTCGCCAATGTCCGGCCATATGCTCCAGATCACCTGCGCCCAGCAGCTGAAAATCTCCACTGGACCCCGCCGCACTGGCGAGCAGTGTCACCTCGCCGGGCAGGCGCACCGGTTTGCGAAACTGCACGGCAATCTCGACGTTCGCCGTGGGCAAATGATCGGCAAGCGCAGCCAGCGTTCGCGCCTTGTTCCATAACCCATGGGCAATGGCCGTCGGGAAGCCGAACAGTTTGGCGCTCACCGCACTCAGGTGAATCGGGTTGTAGTCGCCGGACACTTTGGCGTATTGCCGACCGATGTCCGCCGGCGCTTTCCAGCGGGTGACTTCGCTCAACGGCAACGTCGGGGCCAGCACTTCCTCGACCGGTTCGCCTTCGAGTCTGACCCCGCGACAGAGCATCCGGCTTTCAGCCTCCCACAACGGCCCCAACTGATCATCGAGCGTTGTCAGCAGCTCGAACGTCGCCCCCTTCGCATGGGGTTGCAGATTCTGCACCTGCACGCTGATGCGCGCGCGGTTCACGCCGCCCATGGGCCGCAAGACGCGAATGCGGTTGCTCAGGTGAATCAGTCCCAGCAGCGGAAACGGAAAATCCCTGGCGGTCAGCAGTTGCATCTGCAGCGCGAACGCCAGGATGTGTGGATAAGTCGGTGGCAACAAACCGTTGTCGGCAAACCCGCAGACGTTGCGATAGGCCGCCAGGCGTTTCGGGTCAACATCGACCCAGCAACGCAAACCCGAATCGGGCAGCGTGGTGCCGGTGATCTTGCGGCGCGTAGCGGCCTGCACATACAACCCTGGCAGGCTCGGTTCGCGGTTGAGTGTGTGCCAATCGGTGATCATCGCCAAGCCCCCAAGACACTTTGTCCACAGACCCGCAGCGCTTGCCCGGTGAACGCTCCGGTGCCAGGTTGCGCCAGCCAGGCCACCGCTTCGGCAACGTCTTGCGGCAGGCCGCCCTGGCCCAGAGAACTCATGCGCCGGCCGGCCTCACGCAAGCCAAAGGGAATGTGTGCGGTCATCTGTGTTTCGATGAATCCCGGTGCCACCGCGTTGATGCTGATGCCGCGCTCATTGAGCAACGGCGCCCAGGCCTGGGCCAGACCGATCAAACCCGCCTTGCTCGCCGCGTAATTGGTTTGCCCGCGATTGCCGGCGATGCCGCTGATGGACGCCAGCAGAATCACCCGGCCGTTATCGTGCAAGGTGCCGCTGTCGAGCAGAGCCTTGGTCAGCACCTGCGGTGCATTGAGATTGACCGCGAGCACCGCGTCCCAGAATTCCGGAGTCATGTTGGCCAGGGTTTTATCGCGGGTGATGCCGGCGTTGTGCACCACGATATCGACGCCGTCAGGCAACTGCTCGATCAACTGCGTGGCGGCGTCTTCGGCGCAGATGTCCAGGGTGATGCTGCGTCCGCCGAGGCGTGCGGCGAGGGCGTCGAGATCGGTTTTCGCCGGTGGCACGTCGAGCAGGATCACGTCGGCGCCGTCACGGGCCAGGGTTTCGGCAATCGATGCACCGATGCCGCGCGCCGCGCCGGTGACCAGCGCCTTGCGCCCCGACAACGGGCGCGTCCAGTCCGTCACGGGTGTGGCGCAGGGGTTCAGGTGAATCACTTGCCCGGAGACGAACGCACTTTTGGGCGAAAGGAAAAACCGCAGCGGGCCTTCCAGTTGATCCTCGGCGCCTTCGCCGACGTGGATCAGTTGCAAGGTGCCGCCGCTGCGCAGCTCCTTGGCCAGCGAACGACTGAAGCCTTCCAGGGCTCGCTGGGCGCTGGCGGCAAACGGATCGCTCAACGTCTGCGGCGCGCGCCCGAGAATGACCAGGTGCGCACAATGATCGAGGTTTTTCATCAGCGGCTGAAAGAACTCGCGCAGTTGCTTGAGCTGATCGGTTTGCACCAGATGACTGGCGTCGAACACCACCGCCTTGAGTTTCGGGCCGTGGCCGGGAATCCACGCGGTGGCGATCGAAGGTTCGCTGCCGTAGCTGTAAATCGCATCGGTCAGGCGATTGGCAAAAGCGCTGACTTTTTCCGCCAGCGGCCCGCCGCCGATCAGCAGCGCCCCCTCGACAGGCCGAAGCCGGCCCGCCTGCCAGCGTTCCAGCCGAACCGGCGACGGCAGCCCCAAGGCCCCGACCAGACGATGGCCGATGGATGAATTGGCGAAGTCGATATAGCGGTCAGACATGGAACGCGCTCCAGCAGCTGGGGTTCAAAGTGTGGACCACGAATGGCAATCAGTCGTTCGATCCACGAGATAAGGCCTACGCTTGGGCAATGCAGATTGGTTTTATCCCGGGATTTTTATGGCGCGAACCTTGTAGGAGCGAAGCTTGCTCGCGAAGGCGGTGTATCAGCTACATGGATGTCGACTGACCCAACGCCTTCGCGAGCAAGCTTCGCTCCTACAAGGGTGGCGCGCATTTGGATTTTCATCAGGAGCTTTTTCATGACTCAGCTGCGCCGCGTCGCGATCATCGGCGGTAACCGGATTCCCTTCGCACGCTCCAACGGGCCGTACGCCACCGCGAGTAACCAGGCGATGCTCACCGCCGCGCTCGAAGGCCTGATCGAACGTTTCAACCTGCACGGCCTGCGCATGGGCGAAGTGGCGGCGGGCGCGGTGCTCAAGCATTCCCGGGACTTCAACCTGACCCGCGAATGCGTGCTCGGCTCGCGGCTGTCGCCGACCACGCCGGCCTATGACATTCAGCAAGCGTGCGGCACCGGGCTGGAAGCGGCGTTGCTGGTGGCGAATAAAATTGCCCTGGGCCAGATCGAATGCGGCATTGCCGGCGGCGTCGACACCACGTCCGACGCGCCCATCGGCATCAACGAAGGTTTGCGCAAAATTCTCCTGCAAGCCAACCGCGCCAAGACCACGGCCGACAAACTGAAAACCTTTTTGCAGCTGCGACCGGGTCATCTCGTCCCTGAATTTCCGCGCAACGGCGAACCCCGTACCGGCCTGTCGATGGGCGAACACTGCGAACTGATGGCGCAGACCTGGAACATTGCGCGCGCCGAGCAGGATCAACTGGCGCTGGAAAGTCATCAGAAAATGGCGGCCTCCTACACCGAAGGCTGGCACAACGACCTGATGACGCCATTCCTCGGCCTGACCCGCGACAACAACCTGCGCCCGGACCTGACCCTGGAAAAACTTGCGTCGCTGAAACCGGCGTTCGAGAAAAGCGCCAAAGGCACGCTGACCGCCGGCAACTCGACGCCGCTCACCGACGGCGCGTCGCTGGTGCTGCTGGGCAGTGAAGAATGGGCGAAGGAACGCGGCTTGCCGATCCTTGCGTATTTGCGCGATGGCGAGGCGGCGGCGGTGGACTTCGTCAACGGTGCCGAAGGGCTGTTGATGGCGCCGGTGTACGCGGTGCCGCGTTTGCTGGCGCGCAATGGCCTGACCTTGCAGGACTTCGATTACTACGAAATCCACGAAGCCTTCGCCGCACAAGTGCTCTGCACCTTGAAGGCGTGGGAAGACCCTGAGTACTGCAAAACCCGTCTCGGCCTCGACGCGCCACTGGGCTCCATCGACCGCAGCCGGCTCAACGTCAAAGGCAGTTCACTGGCGGCGGGGCATCCGTTTGCAGCGACGGGCGGGCGCATTGTCGCCAATCTGGCCAAGCTGCTCGATGCCGCTGGAAAGGGACGGGGGCTGATTTCGATTTGTGCGGCGGGCGGGCAGGGCGTCACCGCCATCATCGAACGCTGATTCGCCGGGGTGTACACCGAACCTGTAGGAGTGAGACCGGCTTGCCGGCGATAGCGGTGTATCAGTCGACAAATTCGTGACTGACACACCGCTATCGCGAGCAGGCTCGCTCCTACAGGGGGTTTGTGGTGTTGATTGGAGAGGTGACATGGCCTAACGTCCGCCTAATCAGCAACCTCGCGACACAAGGCCAGTCAATGCCGACTAACGGACAACAATCCCTCGAACGGACCATCCCGGCCCTGACCGTGTTGCCGCGTCCGTTGTACGCACGTGCCGAAAGCCTCAACGCCGGTTCATGGACGCCGTCTCACCGCCACGACTGGGTGCAATTCTCCTACGCCATCAGCGGCGTCCTCGGTGTGCACACCGCCGAGGGCAGTTTTTTTGCGCCGCCGCAGTGGGGGATCTGGATTCCGGCGGATCTCGAACATCAGGTCGTGACCTCGATGCGCGCCGAAATGCGCAGCCTTTACGTGCGTCGCGAGGATTGCCAATGGGCGGACGGGCGTTGCCGTGTGTTGGAAGTGACGCCGCTGGCGCGGGAGTTGATCAAGAGTTTTTGTGCGCTGCCGGTGGAATATCCACAGGGCGACAGCCCGGAGGCGCGGCTGGTGAATGTGCTGCTGGATCAACTGGCGAATTTACCGGAGGTCGGTTTCTCGCTGCCCCTGCCGCGCCATGAACGCTTGCTGGGCTTGTGCAACGAATTGATCGAAAACCCGGAACACAACGTGACCTTGCAGGAATGGGCACAACGATTGGGTACGTCGGAGAAGACCCTGATGCGCTTGTTCCAGCGTGAAACGGGGTTGAGTTTTCGTGGCTGGCGGCAACGGATGCGGCTGCTGTCGTCGTTGAATTTGCTGGAGGCGGGGGACAGCGTGACGAATGCGGCGTTGGCGTGTGGGTATGACTCGACGTCGGCGTTTATTGCGGCGTTCAAGGGGTTGTTCGGGTTTACGCCTGGAGAGTTGTTTCGGCAGTGATGACGCCTTCGCGGGCAAGCCTCGCTCCTACAAAAACAGCGCAAAACCCTGTAGGAGCGAGGCTTGCCTGCGAATGGCCGCGAAGCGGCCACCGGGATTTTTGGATCAGGTACGGAAACGGCGAACCAACCCATCCAGCTCATTCGACAACCCGGCCAGACTCTGCGAATCCAACCGCGCCGAGTTCGCCAGTTCTGCCACCAACTGCGCATCGCCATGAATCTGGCTGATGTGCCGATTGATGTCTTCGGCCACCTGATGCTGCTGTTCAGCCGCCGTGGCGATCTGGGTGTTCATGTCGCGGATCACGTCCACCGATTCACGGATCTGCCCGAAGCTGCTGCGCGCCTCACCGATGCGAGTCACCGACTGCTGGGACACTTCCAGGCTCGCATGCATCTGCTGAGTCACCTGGCTGGTGCGCTTGGCGAGGTTGCCAAGCAGGCCGTCGATTTCCGCTGTGGAGTCGGCGGTGCGCTTGGCCAAGGCCCGCACTTCGTCCGCCACCACCGCAAAACCGCGACCTTGTTCACCGGCCCGTGCGGCCTCGATGGCAGCGTTCAGCGCCAGCAGGTTGGTCTGTTCGGCGATTGAACGAATGGTCCCGAGGATCGACTGAATGTCGTTGCTGTCGCGCTCAAGTTGTTGCATCGACTGCGCCGACTGTTCGATTTCCTGGCTCAGGCGATCAACGCTGGTCACGGCGGCATCAATCTGTTGCTGACCTTCGCGTGCCTGGCGCTGGCCACTGTCGGCCGACTCGGCCGCCTGGCTGCACGAGCGCGCGACTTCGTTGGCGGTGGCGACCATTTCGTGGAACGCGGTCGACACCATGTCCACGGCTTCACGTTGGCGTCCGGCGGCTTCGGCCATGTCGCTGGAGACCTGGGTCGAGCTCTTGGAGGTGGCGAGGATTTTGGTCGCGGCGCCGCCGATGCTTTGAATCAGGTTGCGAATCGCCGCCAGGAACTGGTTGAACCAGTTGGCCAGTTGTGCGGTTTCGTCGCTGCCACGGATTTGCAGGTTCTTGGTCAGGTCGCCTTCGCCTTGGGCAATGCCTTCCAGGCCATCGGCCACACTGCGGATCGGACGCACGATGACGCTGGCGAAACTGGCGCCGACGACGGCGAAGACCACGGCCAGCACGGCGGCGATGATTGCGATCAACCAGGTCAGTTGGGTCGCGGTGCTCATCACATCGCTTTGTTTGATCAGGCCGATGAAGGTCCAGCCCAGTTGCTCGGAAGGCCAGACGTTGGCCATGTAGCGCTCGCCATTGAGCTCGACTTCGACCAGGCCTTTGCCGGCCTTGGCCAGTTGCGCATAACCCTCGCCGAGGCTGCCCAGTGCCTTGAAGTTGTGTTCCGGTTGTTTCGGATCGACCAGTACGGTGCCGGAGTTTTCCAGCAGCATCAGGTAGCCGGTTTCGCCGAGCTTGATCTGTTTGACCAGTTCGGTGAGCTGTTTGAGCGACACGTCGATGCTGACCACGCCACCGTTGGTGCCCAGCTTGTTGTCGATGGTGCGTACGGTGCTGACGTAGGACGTATCATTTTCGGCCCAGTAATAGGCCTCGGTACGGAACGGCTTGCCCGGTTTGGCCTGGGCCGCCTTGTACCACGGACGCTGGCGCGGGTCGTAGTTGGCCAGCTTGGCATCGTCCGGCCACGACACGTAACCGCCGGCCGCAGTGCCGAGGATCGCGTAGGCGTAGGACGGATGGGCGTTGCCCAGGTCCTGCAGGAAGCCGAAGACTTTTTTGTCCGCCTCGCCTTGGGGAACGCTGGCGGCGTCGGCCTTCATGTAGGTCTTGAGGCTGTCGTCGGAGTTTGTGATCAGCGGTTGCTTGGCCAGGTATTCGACGTTCTGGCTGATGCCGTCGAAAAACAGTTGCATGGCATTGCTGACCTGACGGATTTCACGACCGCTGTTGTCGACGAACTCGTCCTTGGCATCACTGCGCAAGTTCAACACAACGAGGGTGGCGACCAGCACCACGGGCAGGCAGGCGATGATTGCAAACGCCCACGTCAACTTCTGTTTGATGTTCATCCGCGCTCCAGATTTTCTTGTAGGCCCACGCAGTGCAGATGACTCGCGGATTTATTGGCAGCCGTAAACGTTTTGTTGAACCCGATCCCTTGGGCACGCCATCGTTTTCTGTCGGAACGATCGTCGGACAATTCACTTTGTTACAGATGACTTCGGCTGCTAAAGGAGGAAATTGAGGGCTGTTGAAAAAAATCTTGCGAGCGGTAGGGACCGGTATGTCGGATTCTGTCGCAAATCCCCTCGCATCCCTTCTCCAACAAGTGCTGCCGGCTCGGCTATGATCCTTGGCGGTCGATGAGCATCGGCGGGTTTGCCGGGTTTTTTCGGCACATTGTGTGCATCCGCAACGTTCATAGGTCGGTAACCCCTCCCCCGAATGAGTGGATTGCCGTATAACGAATGACTTTCGCGTGTTTGGTAATAAAGGACCCACAATAAAAGCTGATGAAGACTCCAAAACGCATTGAACCCCTGATCGAGGACGGTCTGGTCGACGAGGTGCTGCGCCCACTCATGAGTGGTAAAGAAGCAGCTGTTTATGTGGTGCGCTGCGGCAACGAGTTGCGTTGCGCGAAGGTCTACAAGGAGGCGAATAAACGCAGTTTCCGCCAGGCGTCCGAGTACCAGGAAGGTCGCAAGGTACGCAACAGCCGTCAGGCTCGGGCGATGGCCAAGGGCTCCAAGTTCGGCAAGAAAGAAACCGAAGACGCCTGGCAGAACGCCGAAGTGGCGGCGCTGTTTCGTCTGGCCGGTGCGGGTGTGCGGGTTCCTCAGCCTTACGACTTCCTTGAAGGTGTGCTGCTGATGGAACTGGTGGCCGACGAGTACGGCGATGCCGCCCCGCGTCTGAACGACGTGGTGCTGGAGCCGGACCAGGCGCGCGAATATCACGCATTCCTGATCTCGCAGATCGTGCTGATGTTGTGTACCGGCCTGGTGCACGGTGACCTGTCCGAGTTCAACGTACTGTTGACGCCGACCGGCCCGGTCATCATCGACTTGCCGCAAGCGGTCGACGCGGCGGGCAACAACCACGCGTTCAGCATGCTGGAGCGTGACGTGGGCAACATGGCGTCCTACTTCGGGCGGTTTGCCCCGGAGTTGAAAAAGACCAAATACGCCAAGGAAATGTGGGCCTTGTACGAAGCCGGCACCTTGCACCCGGCCAGTGTCTTGACCGGCGAGTTCGACGAACCGGAAGAGTTGGCTGACGTCGGCGGGATCATGCGCGAAATCGAGGCGGCACGCCTGGATGAAGAACGCAAACAAGCGATACGCGCAGCAGATGATGCGCCACCGAGCAAAACCGAAGAACCGCCTCCACCGTGGATGCAGTGATCGGTTGACGAAAAACCCGGCTTCGGCCGGGTTTTTTGTAACACCACAATCCCTGTAGGAGCTGGCTTGCCAGCGATGAGGTCGGCACATTCAACATCTATGTTGAACATAAGTCCGCCATCGCCAGCAAGCTGGCTCCTACAAGGATTGTGTAGACCACCACACTCAAGGACTGAATGTGAACACCTCCATCCGCAACGCCCGACTGATCATTGCCGCCCGTCTGGTCTCGGACTTCGGCGCGTTCCTCAACATGGTCGCCCTGGCCACCTACGTCTACCTGCTCAGCAACAGCGCCATGAGCGTCGGGATCTTCCTCGCCAGTCGCGTGGGCGGAGGGATTTTCGCCAGCCTGATCGGTACGCGGTTTTACCGCCGCTGGACCGGGCGCCTGCCGTTGATCGCGTTCGACCTGCTGCGCGCCGGATTGCTGGGCCTGCTGCTGGTGTTGCCAGTCAGCCAACAAGCGCTTTTGCTGCCGGTGATCGCTTTTGGCCTGGGCTTGGGCAATTCAATGTTCGCCATCGGCCTCAACAGCCAGTTGCCGCACTTGATCGATGGCGAGCAGTTGCTCAAGACCAACGCCTGGATCACCTCCGCATCGTCGGCGGCGATGGTCGGCGGAAGTCTGGTGGCCGGCTTGTTGGTGGCGGCCTTTGGTTTTGAAACGGTCTTTGCGCTGAACGTGGTCACTTACCTGCTGGCCGCGTTGTTCATCCTGCCGCTGCGGTTTGCCGGGCCGTCTCCCAATGCCGGGCCCGATCATGAACGAGGCGAATGGTCAGCGCTGCGCCAAGGGCTGCGCACCACACCGGTGGTGGCCGCGATGCTCGCGGTCACCATGGCCGATACTCTGGGCAGCGCTGCACACAACGTGGGTTTGCCGATCATTTCAAAACTGCTGACACCCGAATCGGCCAGCACCACGTTGGGCCTGATGCTGGCGGTCTGGGCCAGTGGAAAATTGATCGGCGCACGGATTGCCAGTCGCCTGAAAGGCTCGGACAACGTGAACCTGGAGCGACGGTTTTTCTTCGGCGTGTTGCTGATGTCCTGCGGCTTCATCCTGATGTTCCAGCAGCAAACGCTCTACGGTTTGTTGCTGTTCTCACTGCCGGCGGGGCTGGGTGACGGCTTCTCGGAAGTCGGCCTGATGTCGCGTCTGCAACGTGAACCGGACAACCTGCGCCTGCCGATTTTCAGCTTTCTGACGTTGCTGCAAATGACCGGGTTCGGCATTGGCATGCTGGTCGCCGCGCCGTTCTATTCATGGTGGACGCCCGGCGCGGTGGTGTTGTTGTTCCACGGCATTCCCCTCACCACGCTGTTGATGGTGAAGGTGCTCGCGGTCAGGGGTGAGCGGGTGCGGCACAGCAACCCGACTCAAGATTTTTGAGGATCGGGCAGTCCGGGCGGTGATCGCCCTGGCAGTGCTCGACCAGGTCCTGCAACGTGTCGCGCAACTGACCGAGTTCGAGGATCTTCTGGTTCAGTTCGTCGATGTGCTGACGAGCCAGCGCTTTCACATCGGCGCTGGCGCGTTGGCGGTCCTGCCAGAGGGTCAGCAGTTTGCCGACCTCTTCCAGGGAAAACCCCAAATCCCGCGATCGCTTGATAAAGGCCAGCGTGTGCAAGTCGTCAGCGCCGTAAACCCGGTAACCGCTGTCGGTGCGATGAGCCGCCTTGAGCAAGCCGATGGACTCGTAATAACGGATCATCTTCGCGCTCAGGCCACTTTGGCGGGCTGCTTGGCCGATGTTCATCGGTTGTCCTCCAGATCCTTGGGTTTCCAGGTTTTCAACAGTAACGCATTGCTCACCACGCTGACGCTCGACAACGCCATCGCCGCGCCGGCCAGCACCGGGTTGAGGAAACCGAATGCGGCCAGCGGAATGCCGATCAGGTTATAAACGAAGGCCCAGAACAGGTTCTGACGAATCTTCGCGTAGGTCTTGCGGCTGATCTCCAGCGCTGCCGGCACCAGTCGAGGATCGCCGCGCATCAGGGTGATCCCCGCCGCGTGCATGGCGACGTCGGTGCCGCCACCCATGGCAATGCCGATGTCGGCGGCGGCCAGGGCCGGGGCGTCGTTGATGCCGTCACCGACCATCGCTACCACGCCGGTCTTTTTCAGTTCCGCGACGGTAGCGGCTTTGTCGGCCGGCAGTACTTCGGCGTGCACGTCGGTGATGCCCAAGGCCTCGGCGACTACTTTAGCGCTGCCGCGATTGTCGCCGGTCAGCAGGTGGCTGCTGATGTGGCGGGTGCTGAGTTGTTGCACCGCTTGCAGCGCGCCTGATTTGAGGGTGTCACCGAAGGCGAACAAACCCAGCACGGTCGGCGTGGGTTTTTGCTCGATCAACCAGGACAGGGTCCGGCCTTCGGTTTCCCATGCGGTAGCAGCGTCGGCCAATGGGCCCGCGCTCAACCCGTTTTCTTCCAGCAGGCGACGATTGCCCAGCGCCAGGCGCCGACCCTCAAGGTTGCCGGCAATGCCGCGCCCGGTCAGGGACTGGCTGTCGCTGACATCGGCCACGGTCAAACCGCGTTCGGTGCACGCATCCAGAACCGCCTTGGCCAGTGGATGCTCACTGCCGCGTTGCAGCGCGCCGGCCATTTGCAGCAGGGCGGCTTCGTCACCGTCGATGGCGTTCAAATGGGCGATACGCGGTGCACCCGAAGTCAGCGTGCCGGTCTTGTCGAACACCACCGCGCTGACTTCATGGGCACGTTCCAGTGCTTCGGCGTCCTTGATCAGAATCCCGTGGCGCGCCGCCACACCGGTGCCGGCCATGATTGCCGTTGGCGTGGCCAACCCGAGGGCGCAAGGGCAAGCGATCACCAATACCGCGACGGCGTTGATCAGCGCGGTTTCCATCGGTGCGCCGTACAGCCACCAACCGATCAAGGTCGCCAGTGCGATCAGCAGCACCGTCGGCACAAACACCTGGCTGACTTTATCCACCAGTTTCTGGATCGGTGCTTTCGCCGCTTGCGCGTCTTCGACCAGGCGGATGATCCGCGCCAGTACGGTTTCCGCACCCAAGGCCTGGGTGCGAACCAACAGGCGACCTTCACCGTTGATGGCGCCGCCGGTGACCTTGTCGCCGGGTTGTTTCGGCACCGGCAGGCTTTCGCCACTGATCAGCGCTTCATCGGCATGGCTCTGACCTTCGACCACTTCGCCGTCCACCGGGAAACGTTCGCCGGGTTTGACCAGCACCAGATCATTCAGGCGTAAGGCGCTGATCGCCACGTCCTGCTCGCGACCGTCGATGACTTGAATCGCCCGCTCCGGGCGCAAGGCTTCGAGGGCGCGGATGGCGCTGGCGGTCTGGCGTTTGGCGCGGCTTTCGAGGTATTTGCCCAGCAGCACCAGCGCAATCACGACGGCAGAGGCTTCGAAATACAGGTGCGGCATGCGCCCGGCGGCGGTGGCCCATTCATAGAGGCTCAAGCCATAACCGGCGCTGGTGCCGAGGGCGACAAGCAAGTCCATGTTGCCGGCACCGGCGCGTACGGCTTTCCATGCCGCCACATAAAAGCGTGCACCGAAGATGAACTGCACCGGTGTGGCCAGGGCGAACTGCACCCACGCCGGGAGCATCCAGTGCACGCCGAACGGTTGCAGCAGCATTGGCAATACCAACGGCAAGGCGAGGGCGATGGCCATGATCAACACCCAGCGTTCGCGGTGCAGGCGCTGATGTTGCGTGTCAGTTGACGGGTGTTCGACTTCCCAGACACTGGCGTTGTAACCCGCCTTGGTCACGGCCGCGATCAGGGTTTGCGGATCGATCTGCCCGAGCAGTTCGAGGTGGGCGCGTTCGTTGGCCAGGTTGACGCTGACGCTTTTGACGCCGGGCACTTTGGCCAGCGCCCGTTCGACCCGACCTACGCAGGACGCGCAGGTCATGCCGTCGATGCTCAATTCCAGACTCTGCTGCGGCACGCTGTAACCGGCCTGCTGCACCGCGTCCATCAACGCCGGCAGGCTGTCGCTGGGCGCTTGAACCCGCGCCTGCTCGGTGGCCAGGTTGACGCTGACCGCCGTGGCGCCGATGACTTTGCTCAAGGCACGCTCGACACGCCCGGCGCAACTGGCGCAGGTCATGCCGGCAATCGGCAGATCAAACGTGGTGGATTCGGACATCGGTCGCACTCCCTGTAGTAGATGCCTACAGGATCAACCTTGCCATGCTGGCAAGGTCAAGCGCAAAGATTGGCGTGGTGATCCTCTGTAGGAGCGAGGCTTGCCCGCGAAGGCGTCGTATCAGTTGACAAGGATGTGTCTGAAATACCGCCTTCGCGGGCAAGCCACGCTCCTACAGGTTGGAGGTGGATCAGTAGTCGAGGGCTGTCGGCTTGAGGTACATCCCTTCCTGCGTCATCGCAATCCGGAACTTCAACACATCCCCGGCCTTGAGGCTGATGTTCTGCGAGCCCGGCGCCAGCATGCCTGGGTTGCAGCCCGGCGCCTGGCCCGGTAGCAATTTCAGGCGTAGCGAAACGTTGCCTGGCGGCAGGTTGAAGGAGGTGCTTTGTTCCTGAAACAGCCGCGCCGACAGTTGATCCTGGATGTACACGCCGATTTCGCAGTTGGTCGACACTTCCAGGCGCTCGCGGGAAATGATCAATACGCCGTAATCCTCCCCGGCAGCATTGACCGAGGGCACGGCGGCGAAAAGGCTGAGGAAGCCAAACAGGCTGAGAGCTGACCAGCGCATGGCTGAATCTCCTGAGATCGAGTCATAGATGCACGCAGCTTGGCCGAGCGCGACGCCGATTGCCAGCCCGGCAGCTCACTTCAGAACTTGACCTTGCCATGGTGGCAAGCTCGAGACTGTTCGCAACCTCACTAAAGGAGTCATTCCATGCAAGTGTTCAACGTTCAAGGCATGTCCTGCGGTCACTGCGTCAAAGCCATCACTCAAGCGCTGCAAGCCAAGGATCCTGCGGCCAGCGTACGGGTCGATCTGGCGGCAAAGGAAGTCGGCGTCGAAAGTGCGTTGACCGCGGATCAAGTAATCGCCGCGATCAGCGAGGAAGGCTACGAAGTGAAAGTCGCTTAAGGCCTGACAAAAATCCCTGTAGGAGCAGAGCTTGCTCGCGAATGCGGTGGGTCAGACGACTTTGATGTGGCTGACCCACCGCCTTCGTCGGAACGCCGCCCGGAGCAAGCTCTGCTCCTACAAGGGCCGGTGTTTTTTCAGGGGTTTTTAATAGTTAGCGAGCTATCGGAATGTTCAAGGCGTCGATGCGCGGCTAGACTGTGTGCCCGCCGACCTCCGTCCCACTGGATACCCGATGAACTTCCGTACCATTTTGATTCTTGGCGCGCTGAGCGCTTTTGGCCCGCTGGCAATCGATTTCTATCTGCCGGCATTTCCGGCCATGGCGCTGGCGTTCGGCACCGATGAACAACATGTTCAACTGACGCTGGCGGCGTATTTCCTCGGTTTATCCATCGGTCAGCTGATGTACGGCCCGGTGGCGGATCGTTTTGGTCGGCGTATTCCGTTGCTGACGGGTGTCGGTCTGTTCACCGTCGCTTCCCTGGCGTGCGCCTATGCGCCGAACCTGGAATGGCTGCTCGGTGCGCGGTTCGTCCAGGCGCTGGGCGGTTGTGCGGGGATGGTGATTTCAAGGGCGATCGTCAGTGACAAATGCGATGCGGTGGGCTCGGCGAAAGTCTTTTCACAACTGATGCTGGTCATGGGCCTGGCACCGATTCTCGCGCCGATGCTCGGCGGGTTGTTGGTCAACACCACGGGCTGGCAATCGATCTTCCTGGTACTGACCGGTTTCAGTGCATTGGCCGGGCTGGCCGTGGCGCTCGGCTTGCCGGAAAGCATGCCGGCGAATATGCCACGCCAGCCATTGTCGGGCGCGTTGCGTCAGTACGGTCGGCTGTTGTCGGACCCGGTGTACCTCGGCCACGCCCTGACCGGTGGCATCGCCATCGCCGGGATGTTTGCCTACATCGCCGGTTCGCCGTTCGTCTTCATCAAACTCTACGGCGTGCCGGCCG
This sequence comes from Pseudomonas sp. BF-RE-21, assembly GCF_019947305.1. Taxonomy (NCBI): domain Bacteria; kingdom Pseudomonadati; phylum Pseudomonadota; class Gammaproteobacteria; order Pseudomonadales; family Pseudomonadaceae; genus Pseudomonas; species Pseudomonas sp. BF-RE-21. The sequence goes on from NZ_JAGYGF010000015.1 coordinate 99,004, forward strand.
AGCACTTCGGCTGGTTGTTCGGCACCAATGCGGCGGGGTTCATTCTGGTGGCGCAGGTCAACGCACGGTTGCTGGCCAAGCGTGGCCCGGCGTTCCTGCTGGCGCGCACCGTATGGATCTACCTCGCGGCGGGCCTGACGCTGCTCGCGGTCAGTTCGCTGCACACCGAGCAATTGTGGCCGCTGCTGATTCCGCTGTTTATCTGCATCGCCAGCCTCGGTTGCATCCTGCCCAACGCCTCGGCTTGCGCCATGAACGGGCAGGGCGCGCGCGCCGGCAGTGCGTCGGCAATGCTCGGTTGCCTGCAATTCAGCGTCGCCGCCGGAGCCGCGTCGCTCGTGGGTATTTTGTACGACGGCAGCGCCATGCCGATGGCCATGGTCATCAGCCTGTGCGGAGTTCTGGTGGTGAGCATAGCGATGCTCACCCGGCGTCTGCAAAATGCCCGGGCATTGGTGAAAGCCCAGGTGTGAGGAAGGTCTCAGCCGGCAGCGCGTTGCTGCTGGACGGGAATCTGATGAGGGGCGTGCAATCGTGCTTCGAGTGTTCGGGTGAACTCGCGCGCTTCGGCTTCGCTACGGAACGTCACCGCGTGTTGGTCCAGGCGGACCTGCCACTGGGATTTTGCCAATTCTTTTATCAGGATCTTCATTGCTGACCTCCTCGGTTAAAAGATTGCATCGCAGAGGACACGATTGTAGACCCGAATACGACCACAATGATGACAGCGGTCAACCTTCGGACTGACGGTGTCGTCCATTCGGACGACACTTGTATCAATCTGTTTCAGAAGCCTTCGAGGACAATCTTGCCCTTGGATTTGCCGCTCTCCAGCAGCTCATGCGCACGTCGCAAATTCGCCGCGTTGATCGTTCCGAAGTGCTCGCCCACCGTGGTTTTCAGTGTCCCGGCATCGATCAGCGCCGCCACGCGATTGAGCAGTTTGTGTTGCTCGATCATGTCCGCGGTTTCGAACAGCGAGCGGGTGTACATGAACTCCCAATGCAGCGACAGGCTCTTGCGCTTGAGCTTGGTCACGTCCAGCGCCTTCGGGTCATCGATCAGCGCCAGTTTGCCCTGCGGCGCCAACGCCTCGACCAATTGATCCAGATGCTGATCGGTCTGGGTCAGGCTGGCGACGTGGGTCACCGAGTTCACGCCTGCACGTTTGAGCTCTTCGCTCAGCGGTTGGCTGTGATCGATCACCAGATCGGCGCCCAGCTCACGCACCCAGCTCTGGGTTTGCTCACGGGACGCGGTGCCGATGACCTTCAGCCCGGTGAGCTGGCTGGCCAGTTGCGTAAGGATTGAACCGACACCGCCGGCCGCACCGACGATCAGCAAACTCTGGCCTTCATCGGTGTTGCCTTCGCGCACTTGCAGGCGTTCGAACAACAACTCCCACGCGGTGATCGCGGTCAACGGCAGCGCGGCGGCTTCGGCGAAACCGAGGGTTTTCGGCATGTGGCCGACGATCCGCTCGTCCACCACGTGCAGCTCGCTATTCCCGCCGGCGCGGGCGATGGAGCCAGCGTAGAACACCTTGTCGCCGGCCTTGAACAACGTCACTTCACTGCCGACCGACTTGACCACACCGGCCACGTCCCAGCCCAGCACTTTGGCCGCGCCACCTTCAGGCTGCACGTTCTGGCGGACTTTGGTGTCCACCGGGTTGACCGAGATGGCTTTGACTTCCACCAACAGGTCGCGCGGGCCGGCAACCGGCTCTGGCAGTTCGATGTCTTGCAGGGAGTTGGCGTCGCTGATCGGCAACGAGGCGTAGTAGGCAATGGCTTTCATGAGGGGCTCCGCAAAAGTATTTAAGAGAATCAGGCCACGACGCGCAGGCGTTTGAGATCGAAGTGCTCGATCAGGTCGCCGGCCGTGGCACGAAAATGCTGGATGTGTGCACTGGCGTCATGGGCTTGCAGCGCTTCGTCGCTGCTCCACTGCTCGATCATGTAGAAGGCCTGCGGATTGGCCAGGTCCTGATGCAGGTCGTATTGACTGCAACCGGCTTCGGCACGGGTCGGTTCCAGCAGTGCACGCAGGTGCTGTTCGAGTGCGTCTTGCTGACCGGCTTTGGCGATCAGGGTGGCGATGGCGGTAAACGGCTGGGACATGTTCGACTCCGATAACGGGGTGATTTCGATGGGGCAGATGATTGGCTATTTCTCTGCAAGATAAAACCCGCTAAAAGAGCAGTCTCTTTCAATATTTTTTTGATAATCGAGGCTGGAAATGTTGCGTTTCGATGACTTGCAGTTGTTTGTCCGGGCGGCGGACCTGGGCAGTCTGTCGGCGGCGGCGCGGGGGATGGACATGTCGGCGGCGGTGGCCAGTGCGGCGTTGAAGCGCATCGAACAGCAACTCGGTGCGCGGTTGCTCGCCCGCTCCACCCGCAGCCTGCGCCTGACCGCCGAGGGCGAGGGGTTTCTCGAATACGCCCGGGCGGCCCTGAGCAACCTCGATGAGGGTCGCCGCTTGCTGGCCAGCGGTCAGGATCAGGTCAGCGGAGTGTTGCAGCTGTCGGCACCGTCGGATTTCGGTCGCAACCTGTTGCTGCCGTGGCTGGACGAGTTCCAGCGCGAGCATCCGAAGCTCACGGTGCGCCTGCTGCTGGGCGACCGCATCGCCGACCTGTTCCGCCAGCCGGTGGACATCGCTCTGCGCTACGGCGAGCCGGAAGACTCAAGCCTGGTGGCGCTGCCCATCGCACCGAATAACCGCCGCGTGCTGTGTGCCGCGCCGAGCTATCTGGCCCGACACGGCGAGCCCCGGCAACTGGAGCAACTGGCGCAGCACAATTGCCTGCTGTTCATGCTTGGCAGCCGGGTTCACGATCACTGGAGTTTTCACGACGGCAAACGCGAAGTCAGCCTGACGGTCAGCGGTGACCGTTTCAGTGATGATGCCGATGTGGTGCGCCTGTGGGCCGTGGCGGGCGCCGGGATCGCCTACAAATCCTGGCTCGATGTTGCCGCCGATGTGTTGGCCGGTCGCTTGAAAGTGCTGATGCCGGAGCTGATCTGTGAGCGCGCACCGCTGAATTTGCTGTGCGCCCATCGCGCACAATTGAGTAAGCCGGTGAACCTTTTGCGGGAAATGCTCGCCAGCCGATGCGCCGGTTTAAGTAGTCAATTTCCGGTATTGGCGGTCACCGATCATTAGTCGCAGGTAAAAAGCGAAATTTCACTCAGGAACTATCACCACCAAGGGTTTTCAGAGGGCAGGAACCGACGGTTAACACGCATATACTAGCGCTCGCCTCAGGTACGCACGGTCGATCTCGCCTTGGCGAGTCCGCGTTCGAGTCGGCCTGGCCCGCAGTCGATCGCCGAGCCTTTGCAAAACCCTCAAGGCAATGGCTTGTGTGAGTGGGTGGCTTTGCCCGGGTTGTCGCGGTTTCCGCGTCTTGGCCGACGACACATTACTGGTCAAGATGTCTCTGAGCAGTAGACGAAACGATTCAACAGGGAGTGAATACATGGAACATGCACCTTGCATCAGCCAGATCGCCACGTTGCTGGCTGACCCAAAGCGCAGCGCAATGATGTGGGCCTTGATGGACGGCTCTGCGCGACAAACCGAAGAGCTGGCCTTGCTGGCCGGCCTGTCACCGTCTTCGGCCAGTGCACACCTGGGGCGTTTGTCCGCCGGAGGTCTGTTGAAAGTCGAAACCCGTGGCCGCAAGCGGTTTTTTCGCCTGGCCGCGCCCGAAGTCGGCGCTGCGATAGAAGCACTGGCCAGTGCGACGATTGCCAGCACGCCCCGGGGCATGCCGGACGTTTTCAAACGCGCCGCACCTCTCTCCAAACCTCAGGCGGCACCTTCGTCGCTGTTGCGCGCACGACTCTGCGACGATCATTTGGGGGGCACTTTGGCCGCCGATCTTTACCAGCGTTTGCTGGATACGGGCTGGATCGAACAGTTCGAGCAGCGGGTGTCGATCACCCACAAGGGCGCCACGCAATTGGCCAAGCGCGGTGTGTACGTCCAGGCGCTGGCGCACAGCACCCGCCGCGCCGCTTGCGCCTGCCCCGACTGGAGCGAAAGACGTCCGCACATGGGCGGTTCACTGGGCGCGGCGTTGCTGCAATTGTTCATGCAGTCCGGCTGGCTGAGTTTGCCGAACGATTCGCGAGCCTTGCACGTCACCGCGACGGGGCAGCGTGAAATCCATCGCTTCGCCAAGGAAACCGAGCTGGAAATGGCGTTGTAGTCGACGAAACGTGGACCCTGTAGGAGCTGGCTTGCCAGCGATGAGGCCTTCACATTCAACATCAATGCTGAATGTGAGTCCGTCATCGCTGGCAAGCCAGCTCCCACAGGGTTTTTCGGTGTGGCTTAGGGTTTGACCAACCGCGCATCCAGGCTGTTTTGCGCCAGGCGTTTGGCCTGATCCTGGGTCATGCCCAGATCGGTGTACAGCGCATGGAAGTTCTCGGTCACATACCCGCCGAAGTACGCCGGGTCGTCCGAGTTCACCGTGACTTTCACGCCGCGCTCAAGCATGTCGAGAATGTTGTGCTGGGACATGTGATCGAACACGCAGAGCTTGGTGTTCGACAACGGGCACACGGTCAACGGGATCTGCTCGTCGATGATCCGCTGCATCAGGCGCTCGTCTTCGATGGCGCGTACGCCATGGTCGATGCGCTGGATTTTCAGCAAGTCGAGGGCTTCCCAGATGTACTCGGGCGGGCCTTCTTCACCGGCGTGGGCGACGGTCAGGAAGCCTTCGTGACGGGCGCGATCAAACACGCGCTGGAACTTGCTCGGCGGGTGACCCATTTCCGAACTGTCCAGGCCGACGGCCACAAACGCATCGCGGAACGGCAGCGCCTGATCGAGGGTTTTCTGTGCTTGTTCTTCGCTCAAGTGACGCAGGAAGCTCAGGATCAAACCGCTGGTGATGCCCAGTTGCTGCTCGCCATCCTTCAGTGCGGCGGCAATGCCGTTGAGCACCACTTCGAACGGGATGCCACGGTCGGTGTGGGTCTGCGGGTCGAAGAACGGTTCGGTGTGAATCACGTTCTGCGCCTTGCAACGCAACAGGTAGGCCCAGGTCAGGTCGTAGAAATCCTGCGAAGTGCGCAGCACGTCGGCGCCCTGGTAATACAGGTCGAGAAACTCTTGCAGGTTGTTGAAGGCGTACGCCTTGCGCAGGGTTTCGACATCGCTCCACGGCAGGGCGATCTTGTTGCGTTCGGCCAGGGCGAACAGCAACTCGGGCTCCAGCGAACCCTCCAGGTGCAAGTGCAGTTCTGCCTTGGGCAGGGCGTTCAGCCAATCGTACATTGTTGAAATCTCATCAGGTGCAATGCCGGCATTCTACAGGTGCTGACTGCAACAATTGGTAAAACCTGACCAAGAGGTTCATTACCCCGCCTCTTGCTCTCGCCGATAAGCATAGGTGTCGGCGAAGCGTGAGAGCAGGAATTCGGCGCAGGTGGTGGCCGGGTATTTCGCCGGGTGAAGGGCATCCTGACAACCGGGCAGGCATTCGATGCGCGTGTCGGGGTGCGGCTCGGCGAAGAACGGCATCGAGTAACGGTCCACACCCAGCGGGCTGATCACCCGGTGCGGCGTCGACAGATAACGGTCGTTGCTCCAGCGCGCCATCATGTCGCCGAGGTTGACCACGAAAGTGCCTTCGATGGGCGGCGCGTCGATCCAGTCGCCTTTGACGTTGCGCACTTGCAGGCCGCCGGCCGCGTCCTGATACAGCAGGGTGATGCAGCCGTAATCGGTGTGGGCGCCGGCGCCTTGCTGATCTGCGGAGCTGGCGGTGTGGCGCGGCGGGTAGTGGATCATCCGCAGCACGCTGACCGGTTCATGGAAGCGCGTGTCAAAGAAGTCGCGCTCGATGTTCAGCGCCATCGTCATTGCGCGCAACAGGGTTTGAGCCAGCGCCTGCATGTCGACGTAGTGCTGCTCCATCAGCGCTTCCCAACCGGGCATCGAGGGATGACGGTTGGGACCGCGCAGCGGTTTTTCTGCCAGCACTTGCGGGTGATCGGCCGGCAGGTGCAGGCCCATGTCGAAGGTTTCTTTCAGGTCGCTGGGCTTGCTCGGGTCGAGCTGTTCGGTGGCGATGGCGCCGTAGCCGCGATGGTGTCGGGTCTGGGTGATGTCGATGCTGAGCTTTTCGGCGGCGGGCAGGGCGAAGAAGCGTCGGGCGTGATCAAGCACGGCGTCGATGCGTGCGGCACTGATCGGGTGACCCTTGATGTAGAAAAAGCCCCACTCGCGGCAGGCGCGGTCGATGTGTGTGGCGACGGATTGCCAGGCGGTCTGGTCATCGCTGTAGAGCGGGGCGATGTCGATGATGGGGAGGCTGTTCATGCGCAGTCCTTAAAAACACTGTAGATCCAATGTGGGAGCGGGCTTGCTCGCGAAAGCGGTGTGTCATTCAAAGATGATGTCGACTGAAGCACCGCATTCGCGAGCAAGCCCGCTCCCACATTTATTTGTGTTGGGCTTGAGGGTTACTTCGGTATCTCGGCCTTCATGCCTTCAACGTAGTAATTCATCGAGGCCAGTTCCGCGTTGCTCGCCGTCGCGCCCGCCGCAATTTTCTCCACGCCCGCCTGATCCTTGATCGGCCCGGTAAACGGATGCAACGCACCGCTCTTGATGTCCGCGATGATCTGTTCGGCCTCGGCTTTCACCGGCGCCGGCACGAGGTCGCTGATCGGTAGTTCAACCGTGCCTTCCTTCAAGCCTCCCCAGTAATCCTGCGACTTCCACGCATGCTCGATCACGCTTTGGGTCGCCTGAATGTAGTGCGGAGCCCAGTCGTTGACGATCGAGGTCAACACCGCTTTCGGCCCGAAGTGCGCCATGTCCGAAGCGTAGCCCACGGCATACACCCCGCGACGCTCGGCGGCCTGGATCGGCGCCGGGCTGTCGGTGTGCTGGAACACCACATCCACGCCTTGATCGATCAACGCGTTGGCGGCGTCGGCTTCCTTGCCCGGGTCGAACCAGGAATTGACCCACACCACTTTGATCTCGGTACCGGGGTTGTATTTGTTCAGGGCCAGTTGAATGGCGTTGATGTCGCGGATCACTTCCGGAATCGGGAACGAGGCGACGTAGCCGATCTTTTTGGTCTTGGTCATTTTCGCCGCGAGGAAGCCGCCGACGTAGCGACCTTCATAGGTGCGCGCCAGGTAGGTGCCGAGGTTCTTGTCCTGCTTGTAGCCGGTGGCGTGCTCGAAGGTCACCTTGGGAAACTGTTTCGCGACTTTCAGGGTCGGGTTCATGTAGCCGAAGGAGGTGGTGAAGATCAGGTCGTAGTTGTCCTTGGCCATGTTGCGGATCACCCGCTCGGCGTCGGCGCCTTCGGCGACGTTTTCCACGTACTGGGTGGTGATCTGCGAGCCGAATTTTTCGGCCAGCGCCTTGCGTCCCTGTTCATGCTGATACGTCCAGCCATGATCACCGATCGGGCCGATGTAGACGAAGCCGACTTTCAGCGGGTCAGCGGCGCTGACGGTCAGGCTGGCGCTCAGACCGAAGGTTGCAGCGACGGCGCACAGCAGCTTCTTCAACGGACGTTTATGCATGAATTCCCACTCCATTTTGTTTTGAGGTTGGAGGGGGTAATGCAAATTACTGACCAACAGGACAACAAATATCCGAAGCCGTGCGATGGCCTTCGCGGGCAAGCCTCGCTCCTACAAGTACAACGCCGACCTGTAGGAGCGAGGCTTGCCCGCGAAGAGGCCCGCAAGGCCAATAAAGTGCACAGGCCAAACCGGCTGCCATCCACTGGTGCGCTGAGGTGTCACGAAGCGCCCGCAGTCAGTCGGTGGTCAACATCGCCATTGGGGCTTTAAAAAGCATCGCCGGCAAGCCGGCTCCTACAGTTATCGCGCATAACCTGTAGGAGCCGGCTTGCCGGCGAAGGTGTCCGATCAGACGCCAGCGATCAACTGCCGGGCCGCCTGGCTGTGATCGGCGATCAAGCCTTTGAGATCCAGCCCCTCAACCTGCCCGTCGATCACTCGCCACTTGCCTCCCACCATCACCCGATCCGCCCGATCAGCCCCACACAACAGCAATGCCGAAACCGGGTCATGGCTACCGGAAAACCGCAGCTCATCCAGCTTGAACAACGCCAGGTCCGCCTGCTTGCCCACCGCCAGTTCACCGATATCGGTACGCCCGAGCAAACTCGCCGAACCCTTGGTCGCCCATCCCAGCACCAATTCCGGCGTGATCTTCTCGGCGCCATAACGCAGCCGCTGGATGTACAGCGCCTGACGGGTTTCGAGCATCATGTTCGACGCATCGTTGGACGCCGAGCCATCCACGCCGAGGCCCAGCAACGCGCCGGCGGCGGTCAGCTCCAGCGTCGGGCAGATGCCGGAAGCGAGGCGCATGTTCGAGCTCGGGCAATGGCAAATGCCGGTGCCGGCCGCGCCGAGGCGGGTGATTTCATCCGGGTTGAAGTGGATGCCATGCGCCAGCCACGTGCGCGGGCCGAGCCAGCCGACGCTGTCCAGATAATCCACAGTGCGCAGGCCGAAGCGTTGCAGGCAGAAGTCTTCTTCGTCGAGGGTTTCCGCCAGGTGCGTGTGCAGGCGCACGTCGAGTTTGTTTGCCAGTTCGGCGCTGGCAGACATGATCTCCGGTGTCACCGAAAACGGTGAGCACGGCGCCAGGGCGATCTGGATTTGCGCGCCATCGCCACGCTCGTGGTACTCGGCGATCAGGCGCTGACTGTCGTCGAGGATCACTTCGCCTTCCTGCACGGTCTGCTGCGGCGGCAGGCCGCCGTCCTTCTCGCCCAGGCTCATGGAACCGCGCGTCAGCATGGCGCGCATGCCAAGGTCGCGGACGCTTTCGACTTGCACGTCGATGGCGTTTTCCAGGCCTTTCGGGAACAGATAATGGTGATCGGCGGCGGTGGTGCACCCGGACAGCAGCAACTCGGCCAGCGCGACTTTCGTGGCAAGGGCGAGTTTTTCAGGGGTGAGGCGTGCCCAGACCGGGTACAGGGTTTTCAGCCAAGGGAACAACGGCTGATTGACCACCGGCGCCCAGGCGCGGGTCAGGGTTTGATAGAAGTGGTGATGGGTGTTGATCAGCCCCGGCAGGATCACATGCTCGCGAGCATCGAATACTTGTCCACAGGGCGCGGACGGTTGCTGGCCGGCGGCGAGCACTTCGACGATCAAGCCGTCTTGCACAACCAGGCCGCCACGGGCATCGAGGCCATTGGCAGTGAAGATCGCGAGGGGATTTTTTAACCAGGTACGGGTCGCAGGCATGTTGGCCGGCTCCTCTGAAAGTTGGGTTCAGGTTAGCCAGCTCAGTGATTACCCTGTCTGCTGATCCAGGGTCGCCGCGAGGACGAGGTGCGCAGTTTCAAACAAAACCGTGCAGCGGGCAAGCCCACCCCGACAGGACGACGAATAATCTGTAGGAGCCGGCTTGCTGGCGATGCAGGCGCCTCGGTCTTTCAGTGATACCGAAGCGATGCTATCGCCAGCAAGCCGGCTCCTACAGAAATGATGTCTTACCAGGGAATGTTTTCACCCCTGTAGTTCACGAAGTGGTGCCCGCCCTTGCCGGTGTAAGCATTCACCTGATCCACCAACCCGCGCACACTGGTTTCCACGTCGATATCGGCGCCTTCACCGCCCATGTCGGTTTTCACCCAGCCCGGATGCAGCGACAGCACCGTCAGTTTCTGATCGCCCAATTGCGTCACAAAGCTGTTGGTCATCGAGTTCAATGCAGCCTTGCTCGCCTTGTACAACGCCAGTTCCGGCGCGTCCGGCATGGTCACGCTGCCGAGCACCGAACTCATGAACGCCAGCACGCCGCTGTCCGGGCGAATCTGCCCGGCAAACCGCTGAGCCAGGTTGATCGGCGCCACCGCATTGGTGAAGAACAACTGACCCACTTCCGCCAGCGTCGCACCGCCCGGCGTCTGCACGTCAGGGCCTTTTACGCCGGCATTCACGAACAACAGATCAAACACTTCGCCCTTGAGCTGCTGACTCAGGGCAATGACGGCCTGCTGATCATCCATGTCGAGTTTTTCGATCCGCACCTTGCCCAGCGCCTGCAAGGCGTCGGCGTTCTGCGGGTTGCGCACGGTGGCGGTGACTTGCCAGCCGTCGGCCAGCAGGGTTTTCACCAGACCGAGGCCCAGGCCCCGGGAGGCGCCGATGATGAGTGCGGTTTTTGCCGTGGACATGTGTGGCTTCCTTGATGAATGAGGATCACGGATTTAATGGACAACGTTGCCCGAGCCGTTGTTGCAGCTCGTTGCGCAACGCGCCGAGTTCGTCCATTCGGGTTTCGATCAGTTTGAGTTTGTCTTGCAGCAATTGCGTGACGGCGCTGTCCGGATCGGGCGACCGCCACAACGCGGCGACGCTGTTGCCGATCTCGCCGAGGGTAAAGCCCAGCCGTTGAGCGGTCTTGATGTAGAGCACCAGTTGCACCATGTCATCCGGATATTCGCGATAACCGTTGGCGCTGCGTTGCGCCGCGATCAATCCGCGCTGCTCGTAGAAGCGCAGCGTGTCGCGGCTGACGGCGCTGGCCTGGGCTAATTCACCGATGCGCATGTTGATGTCTCGAGAGGGCTTGACCCTGGAGCATACTCCAGGCTTTAGGCTTGTTGCTCCCTGAATTTATGGAGCAGTGCCGATGTGGACTTCAACGCAATATCGCCGCGTGGTGCGGGGCAGCGCCTGGTATGACTTGATCGTGACGGCGGCGTTTGTCACGCCGTGGAGTTTTACTGCGTTGCATGGGTTGTTGGCGGGTTTGAGTCAGGCTTTGAATTTGCCCGGCGAACTGCCGGCGTTTGAGCCGATGCACATGTTGATGGCGAACCTGTTGGGCTCGATCGTGTGCGTGTGGTCGGTGCTGCGGATTCGTGATCCGCAGCAGGTTTATGGCCGGTATGACGCGGTGGGCAGATTCCTGTTCTCCTCTTGGCAGCTCTATGCCTTGCTCCATGGCGCCAGTTCGCTGTTGGTGATTTTTCTGGTCTTTGAATTGGCTTGGGGCGTGGCTCAGGTGTTGCCAGTGCGGACGCCTTCGCGGGCAAGCCACGCTCCTACAGGATTTGCATAACACCCGTAGGAGCGAGGCTTGCCCGCGAAGGGGCCGGAGCAGACAACCCCTAATGCCCACCCTGCCAAGGCTGCCCCAACGACACCGGCGCATACAACCGTGTGCGCACGGCATCCCGCGACAGCAGCACCAACACCACAATCGTCGCGACATACGGCAGCATCGCCAGCAGACTCGACGGGATCGCCAGCCCCAACCCCTGCGCCACCAGGTGCAGGATGCTGGCGAGCCCGAACAGATACGCCCCCAGCAGCAATCGCCACACCCGCCAACTGGCAAACACCACCAGCGCCAGGGCAATCCAGCCGCGACCGGCGCTCATGTTCTCCGCCCACATCGGCGTGTAGGCCAGCGACAGATACGCCCCGGCCAACCCCGCCATCGCGCCGCCGAACAGCACCGCCAGCGTCCGTACGCCCAACACCGGCAAGCCCATCGCACTGGCCGCATCCGGGTTTTCGCCGACGGCCTGAATGATCAGCCCGACACGACTTTTCACAATCACCCACGCCACCAGCGCAAACAACGCGAACGACAGATACACCAGCAGATCCTGTGCAAACAGCATCCGCCCGATCAGCGGGATCTCGCTCAGTAAAGGGATCGCCACCGGCTCAAAACCCGCCAGCGGTTTACCGACCCACGCCGCACCGACAAAGGTCGACAGGCCCACACCAAAGATCGTCAGCGCCAACCCGGTGGCCACCTGATTGGCGTTGAACACCAGCGCCACCAACGCAAACAGCGACGACAGCAACATCCCGGCGAGCATCGCCAGCAACACGCCCAGCCACAGGTTGCCGCTGTTCAGCGCGACGATAAAACCGATCACCGCGCCAAACAGCATCATGCCTTCCTGGCCGAGGTTGAGGACGCCGCTCTTCTCACAAATCAATTCACCCAGCGCCACCAACAGCAACGGCGTGCCGCAGCGCACCATGGCGTAGAAAATATTGCTCAACAGATCGATATCCATCACAGCGCTCCTGCTTGTACGACGGTGGCTGATGCGCGACGCGTCCAGCGCAAATGCAAACGCGGTCGGTAGAGAATCAGCACGTCACTGGCCAGCAGGAAAAACAGCATCATGCCCTGGAACAATTGCGTGATCGCTTGCGGCAGATTCATGCTCATCTGCGCGTTCTCGCCACCGATGTACAGCAATGCCATCAACAGGCTGGAAAACAGAATGCCGACCGGATTGAGCCGCCCGAGAAATGCCACGGTGATCGCGGCGTAGCCATAGCCGGGCGAGACTTGCGGCACCAACTGACCAATCGGCCCGGTGACTTCACACACGCCGGCCAGCCCCGCCAATCCGCCGCTGACCAACAGCGCCAGCCAGATCAGCCGTTTCTCGCGGAACCCGACAAAACCCGCCGCACGCTTGTCCAGCCCGAGCACTTTGATCTGGAACCCGACAAAGCTTTTCTGCAGCAACACCCACACCGTCACCAACGCGAGCAGGGCAAAATAAACGCCGGCATGCACCCGACCGTCCTCCATCAACAACGGCAAACGGCTGGCATCGCCGAACATCGCCGACTCCGGAAAGTTGAACCCGGCCGGATCCTTCAGTGGCCCATGCACGCAGAACAGCAACAGGTTCAAGGCGATGTAATTGAGCATGATGCTGGTGAGGATTTCATTGGCGTTGAAGCGCGTGCGCAGCCACGCCGTCAGCCCGGCCCACGCCGCGCCGGCCAGCGTGCCGACGAGCAGGATCAACACCAATGCCCAGCGACTTTGCAGACCGATGATGTTCACCGCCAACGCACTGCCGGCCAGCGCGCCCAGCAGCAACTGGCCTTCGGCGCCAATGTTCCAGATCCGTGCCTGATACGCCACGGCCAGACCCAAGGCGCAGAGCAGAATTGGCAGCGCCTTGACCAACAATTCGGAGACGCCATACAAGTCGCTGACCGGGGCGATCAGCAAGGTGTGCAAGGTCAGCAACGGGTCATGGCCCAACGCGATAAACAGCAGCGAGCCGCAGCCCAATGTCAGGGCCGCCGCCAGTAACGGCGAGCACCACAGCATCAGGCGCGATTGCTGGCCACGGGGTTCGAGGGAAAGCAGCATGTGAAACTCCGTTAAACCGTTGCGGGGGCAAGTGATTGAGGGGCGTCGAACTGGCCGGCCATCCAGCCGCCGACGTCGATCAGGCGGGTGTCGACGGTCGCCCTGAGCGGCGACAAGCGTCCGCTGCACAAGGCGCCGAGGCGGTCGCTGATCTGGAGCAGTTCATCGAGGTCTTCGGAGATCACCAGGATCGCTGCGCCGGCATCGCGCAAGGCAATCAGCGCGCGGTGAATGGTCGCGGCGGCGCCGACGTCCACGCCCCAGGTCGGGTGCGCGGCCACCAGTAATTTCGGTTGCTGAAGAATTTCCCGACCGAGGATGAATTTCTGCAAGTTGCCACCGGACAGACTGCGGGCCGGCGTTTGCGCATCGGGTGTCTTGACGCCGAAGCGGCGGATGATTTCTTCGGCCAGCGCTTTAACCTTGGCCCGCCGGATCAGCCCGTTGCGCAGCAGGCCTTGTTGAAAGGCGCTGAGCAGGGCGTTGTCGGCCAGGCTCAATTCCGGCACCGCACCGTGCCCCAACCGTTCGGCAGGGACGAAGGCCAAGCCGAGTTTTCGGCGGGCATCCGGCGGCAAATGAGCCACCGCTTGCCCGTCAAAACGCAGGGTTGCACCGTCATTGCGGTGCAGGCGTTGTTCGCCACTGAGCAGCGCCAGCAGCTCATCCTGGCCATTGCCTGCCACTCCGGCGATGCCGACGATTTCGCCACGGCGTACGTGCAGGTCGATGTCCTTCAGCGAGCAGCCAAACGGATCGGGGTTGTGCCACGACAATGCGCTCACGTTCAAAAATGCATCACCGCCCACGACCTTCGGATAATCGGTGATCAGATCGGCCGCTTCCCCGACCATCAACTTCGCCAGTTGCTGATCCGAGCACTGCGCCGGCACGCAATGCCCGGCCACACGACCGCCGCGCAGCACCGTGGCGCTGTGGCACAACGCACGCACTTCACCGAGCTTGTGGCTGATAAACAGAATGCTGCAGCCCTCGGCCGCGAGCCGGCGCAAGGTGACGAACAATTCGTCGGCCTCTTGCGGGGTCAGCACCGAGGTCGGCTCATCGAGAATCAGCAGACGGATGTCCTGCATCAGGCACCGAATGATTTCCACCCGCTGCCGTTCGCCAATTGACAGGCTGTGGACCAGTCGCTCCGGTTCCAATGCCATGCCGTAGCGCCGGGACACTTCGCGAATTTTTGGCTCAAGTTGTTTCGGTGTACCGGCCGCAGCGCCCATCGCCAGTGCAATGTTTTGCGCCACGCTGAGGGTTTCGAACAACGAGAAGTGCTGGAACACCATGCCGATTCCCAAACCGCGAGCCTGAGCCGGGTTACGCATGGTCACGCGTTGGCCTTGCCAGATCATCTCGCCAGAGTCCGCGTGGGTGACGCCGTAGATGATTTTCATCAGCGTACTTTTGCCCGCACCGTTTTCGCCGAGCAGCGCATGGATTTCGCCGGGCGCAATACTCAGGTCGATGGCATCGTTGGCCAGGCAACCCGGGTAGCGTTTGCTGATTCTGCGCAGTTGCAGGCGAGGCGTTTGGTCGGGGATCGGCACGGGGTTGGGCATGACAGGCTCGGGTCGATGGAGTTGTGCCTGTGGATAAAGCAATTTCCTGGCCATTGAGTCAGGAAAATTGAAAATGCTTGCCGGCCAAGGCATCGGGCGCGCCGCTTCGCCACATTTCGATCCCGACGCAGCACCACATAAGGGCGAAGCAGTAGATCAGGCTCCGGTTTTGCGCAGGCCGATTTGGTCAAAAAACGAGCAATCCTTTGCAAGCCATGCCGGATATGGGGTCGCGCCAGCCATGAACGGGTTATCCACAGATTGCTCCACAGTATTTGTGCGCAAGCGCAAAGCTCGGGCATAAGCACTGAGCGGCTTTCTTCTAAAGGCGATAAACCACGCTAACTGATTGTTTTTACGTGGATTTAGTCTTTTTGAAGGCGTATTGGACAAAAAGTGAGCAATGCCCGCAAAGCCGCATGACAGAAGGGTTACAGCGGTATGTGCTCAGGTTATCCACAGCCGGGTGCACAGTAGATGTGGGCAAATACACGGGATCGATGGAAGGGCGTTGAGCGTTGTTGGTGCGCTCAGCGCTGCAACAGAATGCACCCGCGACTCAAATCGGCCAGTTGCGTTTGCAGGGTGTTGATCTGCGCTTCGCCCATCGCCAATTTCAGCTCCACACCGTTGGCCGTGAACGTTTCCTCCACGACCAACCCGCCAAGTTCGGCCACCCGCAGTTTCACCAGCGTCAGTTCGCCAAACCCGCAGGCGCAACTCAGCGGTACGCGGCTGATCAGCTCAATTTTCGGTGCCGCTTGCAGGCACTTGTTCGCGCCGCCGCCATACGCCCGGGCGAGGCCGCCGGTGCCGAGTTGAATGCCGCCATACCAGCGGATCACCAGCACCGCGACCTGGTCGCAATCCTGTGCATCGATGGCCGCCAGAATCGGGCGCCCGGCGGTGCCGCCAGGCTCTCCGTCATCGGTGCTGCGGTATTGGGCGCCGAGTTTCCACGCCCAGCAATTGTGCGTGGCGTTCAGATCGCTGTGCTGCTCGATGAACGCCTGGGCTTCAGCAGGGCTGCTGATCGGTGCGGCGAAGGTGATGAAGCGGCTTTTGCGAATCTCTTCGCGGTATTCGCAAAAGTCGCTGAGGGTAAAAGGCATAAGAGTCTTAAATGGCTGGAGTCAGGCCGCAGCCTTTGAGAATGATGCGGATCAGGTTGTCGCCAGCGTCTTCCATGTCTTGCTTGGTCAGCTTGGTGCGGCCGCTGACCCGGCAAATCTGCGTGGCAAAGTCGGCGTAATGCTGGGTGCTGCCCCACAACAGAAAGATCAGGTTGACCGGGTCGACCGGGTCCATTTTGCCAGCGTCGATCCACGCTTGAAACACCGCCGCCCGGCCCTGGAACCAGGCGCGGTAATCCTGGTTGAAATATTCGGTCAGGCACTCACCGCCGCTGATCACTTCCATGGCGAAGACTCGCGAGGCTTGCGGCTGGCGGCGGGAGAATTCCATCTTGGCGCGAATGTAGCGCGTCAGCGCTTCTGCCGGATCGTCCTCGGCGGTGAGGGTGTTGAAGGTGCTGTCCCACAACTGCAGGATGTTGCTCAGCACCGCCACGTACAACCCCAGCTTATTGGTGAAGTAGTAATGCAGGTTCGCCTTGGGCAACCCGGCATTCAGGGCGATGGTGTTCATGCTCGTGCCTTTGAACCCGTGACGGGCGAACTCGTCTTCGGCGGCTTTGATGATGGTCTCTTCGTTCTTCTGACGAATGCGGCTGGCAGGTTTGCCGCCGTGAGCGGGGACTTCAAAGGTCATAGGCACTTCCGAACAGGTGGGTGGGTGCAACCAATGCGTTGATAGCGCAACCACAGGCTCCAGACAAGTCCCGACACGATAAAACCTGACCACCACAAACCCCTGTAGGAGCGAAGCTTGCTCGCGAAGGCGTCTTTACATTCAACATTGATGTTGATTGAGCCGACGCCTTCGCGAGCAAGCTTCGCTCCTACAGGTTTCAACCTTATTCAGCGTGTTGCGGCCAGGCTTTCCAAAAAGCTTTCCAGCACCAAATGCGGGCGACGTCCCTTGCGTGTCACCGATGCAAGGCTCAAGTCATAAAACCGTGCTGTCGGTTTCAGCGCACGCAAGCGCCCTTGCTGCACCCAGAGGCTGGCGTAGTGATCCGGCAGGTAACCGATGTAGCGCCCGGTGAGAATCAGAAACGCCATGCCTTCGCGGTCTGACGCACTGGCGGTGCAATTGAGTGCCTGGTAATGCGCCTGAATCTCGGCCGGCAAGCGGAAGGTCGGGGCGATGGCGTCCTGACTGTTGAGGCGCTCATCGTCCAGTTGTTTGTCGTCGACATAAAACAACGGATGACCGACCGCGCAATACAGCAGCGAACGTTCGCTGTAGAGCGGCTGATATTCCAGCCCCGACAGGGCGCTTGCCTGCGGCACTACGCCGACATGCAAGCGGCCGTCGAGCACGCCTTGCTCGACTTCATTGGGCGCGATCATGCGGATCTGAATCTGCACGTCCGGCCCGCGCTCCTTCAATTGCGCCAACGCGTGAGTGATGCGCATGTGGGGCAGGGTGACCAGGTTGTCGGTGAGGCCGATGGTCAATTCGCCGCGCAGGTGTTGGTGCAGACCGTTGACCTCGGTGCGGAAACTTTCCAGCGCACTCAATAGCTGCAATGCCGATTGATACACCTCGCGACCTTCTTCGGTCAGGGAAAACCCGGCGCGACCTCGTTGGCACAGGCGCAGGCCGAGGCGCTGTTCCAGGTCGCTCATTTGCTGGCTGATCGCCGAGCGGCCGATCCCGAGCACCGACTCCGCCGCCGAGAAACCGCCGCATTCCACCACGCTGCGAAAAATCCGCAGCAAGCGGATATCAAAGTCGCTGACTTGTGCCAGCGGATCGGGGCGTCGAGTGCTCATAGTTTAGCGCTGGCCTGACTGAACGTTAGAAAAGTTGGATTTCACCGACTTTATCCCCGTGGCAATTTAGCTGCAAGAACGCTTTTCATCTCCACGCCGCTTATTGCCTTGCGAGGTTTTGCCCATGAACTTGCCTGAAAACGCCCCGAATTCCCTGGCCAGCCAGCTCAAGCTCGATGCTCACTGGATGCCCTACACCGCCAACCGAAATTTCCAGCGCGATCCGCGACTGATCGTGGCGGCTGAAGGCAGTTGGCTGACGGACGACAAGGGGCGCAAGGTCTACGATTCGCTGTCCGGTCTGTGGACCTGCGGCGCCGGGCACACCCGCAAGGAAATCCAGGAAGCGGTTGCCAAGCAGTTGGGCACGCTCGATTACTCGCCGGGCTTCCAGTACGGTCATCCGCTGTCGTTCCAACTGGCGGAGAAAATCACCGACCTGACGCCGGGTAATCTGAATCACGTGTTCTTCACCGACTCGGGTTCCGAGTGCGCTGACACTGCGGTGAAGATGGTCCGCGCTTACTGGCGTCTGAAAGGCCAGGCGACCAAAACCAAAATGATCGGTCGTGCCCGTGGTTACCACGGTGTGAACATCGCCGGCACCAGCCTCGGCGGCGTCAACGGCAACCGCAAAATCTTCGGGCAGGCGATGATGGACGTCGATCACCTGCCGCACACCTTGCTGGCGAGCAATGCTTACTCGCGCGGCATGCCAAAAGAGGGCGGTATCGCTCTGGCCGATGAGTTGCTCAAACTGATCGAGCTGCATGACGCTTCGAACATCGCGGCTGTATTCGTCGAGCCAATGGCCGGTTCCGCTGGCGTGCTGGTTCCGCCTGAGGGCTACCTCAAGCGTCTGCGCGAGATCTGCGATCAGCACAACATTCTGCTGGTGTTCGACGAAGTGATCACCGGCTTCGGTCGTACCGGTTCGATGTTCGGCGCTGACAGCTTCGGCGTGACCCCGGACCTGATGTGCATCGCCAAGCAAGTCACCAACGGTGCGATCCCGATGGGCGCAGTGATTGCCAGCTCCGAGATCTACCAGACCTTCATGAACCAGGCGACGCCGGAGTACGCGGTGGAATTCCCGCACGGCTACACCTATTCCGCGCACCCGGTGGCTTGCGCTGCTGGTCTTGCCGCACTCGACCTGCTGCAAAAGGAAAACCTGGTGCAGAGCGTGGCCGACGTTGCACCGCATTTCGAAAATGCACTGCACGGCCTTAAGGGCTCGAAAAACATCATCGACATTCGTAACTACGGCCTGGCCGGTGCTATCCAGATCGCGCCGCGTGACGGCGATGCCATCGTGCGTCCGTTCGAAGCGGGCATGGCGCTGTGGAAAGCCGGGTTCTACGTGCGCTTCGGCGGCGACACCCTGCAGTTCGGCCCAACCTTCAACAGCAAGCCGCAAGACCTTGATCGTCTGTTTGACGCGGTCGGCGAAGTGCTGAACAAAATCGACTGATTTCCCCTTCTATATAGAGGCGCCCGTTGACGGGCGCCTGTGGACAACTTTTCTGGAGCCCCGCATGAGCCTTATCCCGCATTTGATCAACGGTGAACTGGTGACCGAAGACGGTCGCACGGCCGACGTGTTCAACCCGTCTACTGGCCAGGCGATTCACAAACTGCCATTGGCCAGCCGCGAAACCATCCAGAAAGCCATCGACTCGGCCAAGGCAGCGTTCCCGGCCTGGCGCAATACTCCGCCGGCCAAACGTGCGCAGGTGATGTTCCGTTTCAAGCAACTGCTGGAACAGAACGAAGCACGTATCGCCCAACTGATCAGCGAAGAACACGGCAAGACGCTGGAAGATGCTGCCGGTGAATTGAAGCGCGGTATCGAGAACGTCGAGTTCGCTTGCGCGGCACCGGAAATCCTCAAGGGCGAGTACAGCCGTAACGTCGGCCCGAACATTGATGCCTGGTCGGACTTCCAGCCATTGGGCGTGGTCGCCGGTATTACTCCGTTCAACTTCCCGGCGATGGTGCCGCTGTGGATGTATCCGCTGGCAATCGTCTGCGGCAACTGCTTCATCCTCAAACCTTCCGAGCGTGATCCAAGCTCGACGCTGTTGATCGCTCAGTTGTTGCTCGAAGCCGGTCTGCCGAAAGGCGTGTTGAGCGTTGTGCATGGTGACAAGGCTGCAGTGGACGCGCTGATCGAAGCGCCGGAAGTCAAAGCATTGAGCTTTGTCGGTTCGACGCCGATTGCCGAATACATCTACGCCGAAGGCACCAAGCGCGGCAAACGCGTTCAGGCACTGGGCGGCGCGAAGAACCACGCGGTGCTGATGCCGGATGCGGATCTGGATAACGCCGTCAGCGCTCTGATGGGCGCGGCGTACGGTTCCTGCGGCGAGCGTTGCATGGCGATTTCGGTAGCCGTGTGTGTTGGCGACCAGGTGGCCGATGCGTTGGTGGCCAAGCTGACTCCGCAGATCAAGGCATTGAAGATTGGCGCAGGTACCACTTGTGGTCTGGACATGGGGCCGTTGGTTACCGGTCAGGCTCGTGACAAAGTCAGTGGCTATGTAGAAGACGGCGTTGCCTCCGGTGCAACCCTGGTCGTGGATGGTCGTGGTCTGAGCGTCGCCGGTCATGAAGAAGGTTTCTTCCTGGGCGGTTGCCTGTTAGATAACGTCACGCCAGAGATGCGTATCTATAAAGAAGAGATCTTTGGGCCAGTGCTGTGCGTCGTCCGGGTGAACAGCCTGGAAGAGGCGATGCAACTGATCAACGATCACGAGTATGGCAACGGCACCTGCATCTTTACCCGTGATGGGGAAGCGGCGCGGTTGTTCTGCGATGAGATCGAAGTCGGCATGGTTGGCGTCAACGTGCCGTTGCCGGTGCCGGTGGCTTATCACAGCTTTGGCGGCTGGAAGCGTTCGCTGTTCGGCGATCTGCATGCGTATGGCCCGGATGGCGTGCGCTTCTACACCCGTCGCAAGGCCATTACTCAGCGTTGGCCACAGCGTGCGAGCCATGAAGCATCGCAATTCGCATTCCCTAGCTTGTAAGTAGAAGGGAAGAAGGCCGAGCCCCTTGGGGCTCGGCCTTCGTGTTTTCGGGCTTTTTTGACCCGTATGACAGAAATGTGAAAATAGGTGTTGACGGCAGATTCTGGAAGTCTATAATTCGCCCCACTTCCGGCGCAGTCGAAACGGAAAACTCCTTGGTAAACAAAGAGTTACGCAGTTTTCGACAGCGAGTTGCTTCAGGTCATCGAAGCCCAG